>JAUZEI010000400.1 GCA_030839105.1 Actinomycetota bacterium | reverse complement strand
CCGACGCCTGTACCGGCGCTCGTTTCGAGCGCCATCGCAAGGACCTCATGACCACCGAACACGAAAATGCTAACCAACTCGACATCGCATTCGTGCGCGGCGCCGGCGACGACATGACCCTTTCGGTGCTCGGCAGCTTCCAGTTCCGAGCGGGCGACACGGCCCCCGCACTTCCCAGCGGTTCACAACGCCTGCTCGCGCTCCTCGCGCTCCGCGATCGGTCGGTGACCCGCCTGATGGTCGCAGGCACGCTCTGGCCCGACTCCACCGAGCAACACGCCTCCGCGAGTCTGCGCTCGGCGCTGACCCGACTCCGCGGTGAGGCACGGAAGGCCGTCGACGTCGCCGACCTCGACCTCAACCTCGCCTCGGGCGTCGTCGTCGACATCCGCGAGTCGAAGCGGTTCGCGCATCGACTGCTCGAACCCGACGCACCACACCTCGCACCCGATGAAACCGCGACGGCGGTCGCGTCGCTGTCGGCCGACCTGCTGCCCGACTGGTACGAGGACTGGGTTCTCATCGAGACGGCCGAGTGGCGGCAACTTCGCTTGCACGCGCTCGAAGCCATGGCGGCCAACCTCGCGGCGGAAGGGCGTTGGGCGGAAGCGATCTCGGCCGCGCAGGCCGCAATCCGCGGCGAACCACTGCGCGAGACGTCGCACGCCGCGCTCATCCGGGTGTTCCTCGCCGAGGGCAACCAGACCGAAGCGCTCGGGCAGTTCCAGCGGTACCGGACGTTGCTCAACGACGAGCTCAATCTCGAGCCGACGGAGAACATCTCCGCTCTCGTCACGCCCTTGCGACGACGTAGCACCGACCGCCCCGCCACCGACGGCCCCGGCACCGACCGCCGTCGCACCGATCGCTGAGTCACCGCCCGACGAGCACGCGTTCCAACTCGGGACGGATCTCGAAAAGGATCTGGCTCACACGCGACTCGGAGATGCCGAGCGCCGTACCGATCTCGTCCATCTTCACGCCCGCCATGCGCTGGGAGATGATCCAGCGGGTTCGTTGCGGCATCCGCTTCGTCGCGTAGGCGAAGGCGTCCGCCGCCTCGATCTCCGCGAAGGCCGGATCACCTTCGCCGATCGCTTCGAGGCGCAGGTCGAGCACGTCGGCGCCGTTGATGTTGGAACGACGCTCGTAGTTCTTGCCGCTCGGCCGGCCCGAACGCCGGCGCATCGCATCGATCAGACGGAACTTCAGGTTGCGGTTCACGTACTTGAGCCAGGGCGACTCCGGTTTGTACGTGTCGGCCAGGCTCAAGAGGCCGGCGAGCGCCTCGGCCTCGATCTCCTCGCGCAGACCGAAGATCCCATGGTCCCGGCAGTACGTACTGACGATCAACTTGGCGAGCGGGATCGCCTCCTCCACCAAGGCGTTCCGGCTCGCGATCGCCGACGATCCGGACAGAGCGGTCGTGGGCTCCCGCGGCCGCTCGGCAACCTCGACTATGGCCTTCGGGGCGAGATTCGGGGCTACGACCGTCATGACAGCTTGACCTTCGGAGTGGATACGGAACCTCGCTCACTGCGAGACCCTCGAGACCCACCGTCGTCGGACCCCTGTTACCGCCGCGTGACTGCCCCGTCACATGGTTACTGGTCGCTGACGCTCCCACGCTTACTGGTCGCTGACGCTCCGCCGCCTGCTCGCCGGGTGGTGAACGGCAGCACGGCACTTCTGGCGGCTTCGCTGCCGCTCCCGGGCACGCTCATCGGTCGCTCACCGCTCCGCCGCCTGCTCGCCGGGTGAGGCTCTCGGTACACACGGGTACGGCCCCCGCTTTGGGCGAGGGCCGTATCCATGGAATCCAAATTGTCGGGACCGCGCAGGGGACGCGCTCCCACTTCTCCCATCGGACGTCCCGGGCGAGGGGTTGAGCGGGTGGTTGTCTCGGTGACGTCTGTCTCCCGGTTACGTGCTCCCGATCGGGTGCCGCCTGGGACAATCGAGCACTTGTGCGAGTCGCGTTGCAGGAGTTCAGAATCGCCGCCGGCCGGTCGTAC
Source organism: Actinomycetota bacterium (assembly GCA_030839105.1). GTDB lineage: Bacteria > Actinomycetota > Acidimicrobiia > IMCC26256 > PALSA-610 > PALSA-610. Next base: position 11,154 of record JAUZEI010000400.1, on the reverse strand, counting down.
CCGCCGCGAAATATCTGACTAGCTTTGCCGCCGGGTATCGCTCGCCGGACCTTCCACCTCCGGCGTATCGGTCCCCGACGGTGCCCTCTTGCCCGCATACGAGAGGGCATCGTCGCGTCCGGGCCGAGCGGCGATTCAGCCGGGTCGCGCGACCGGCGAGCGATTCCGCTCCCGCCGGACCGAGCGACGCTCACGTTCGCTGAGCCCACCCCACACCCCGTGCGCGACCTTCATGCGCAGGGCGAAGTCGAGGCACTCGTCCCGCACCGGGCAGACCGCGCACACCGCCTTTGCGTCGCGGACCGACTCGCCCCGCGCCGGGAAGAAGTCGACGCTGCCCGCGTGCCGCACGCACTCGGCGAAGCGTTGCCAGGTCGGGGCCAGATCCTCTTGGAAGAACACGGCATGGTCGGACGTCTCGGAGCGCGATCGCATCCATGGATTGTCCGCCGCGAAGCCTGTGCGCAACGAGGGGACAAGGGTGTGAGTTGCTTGTTGATAACTCCGGCGTCACTCCACAGTGCGGCCGTACCAGGTCCGATCCGACCGCGGGCCGCGCGTGCCGCCTGCACATATTCCTCACGCGGTTCACAGCGGACTTTCATCGCGCCCGGCGATACTTCCGCAAGGTCTCGGATCTCGGTCGGTTTTCCCCTCGCTCCCCGCCCCGCAAGGGGGCCGGCCGAGGCCGAGCGTCGGTGGTCGCGAATCACCCGGCGCACACGAGGCGCGACACGGAACCGGGGCGGTGCCGTCATCGCCGAGCAGGAAGTCACGTGGAAGAGATCCCCGAAGAGTACGCGTGGATGTTGAAAGCCGATTGCCGGGGCGCGAACACCCGCGAGTTCTTCCCGTCGAACGGGCTCGGTGTCGAGGCCGCCCAGCAGATCTGTCGCACTTGCCCGGTGCGCGTCGAGTGCCTCGAGTACGCGCTGCTCCATCGCATCGAGCAGGGCGTCTGGGGTGGAGCCTCCGAGCGCGAACGGCGGCGCATTCTGCGCAGTCGCCGACGGGCGGGCGCGATTTCCGGCTGATCCCCCGCGAGAGCAGCGGTGCGCGCGCTCGGCTCAGGACGCGCGTTCGAGCTCGGCGCGTTCGAATTCGCGCCGGCGCACCACGGGAAGGCGCCGCTCGGTCGGCGCTTCCAGCGCGCGAACTACCTCCGCGGCCTGCACGAGACCGGCGGTAGACGCAAGGACGTCGAAAACCTGCGTCGCGGGGGTGCCGACGTCGAGCATCCATTGCGCCAACCGCCGGTCTGCGCTTCTTGCAACCATGATGTTTTCCTCAGGGAGCTTGCGGGCCCGGCATTGCCAACTAATATGATTGACATGCTAGAGTATCGCCACCCAAGGGTCAAGTCGGGGTTTCCGATTGCCCGGGTCGCGGAGTGCGGGCAAGCTGGCCGCGATGGACAGCGATCAGCAGACCGAACAGGCGGAGTTGGCGCAGCGCCTGGTGCACATGCTCAATACAGGCGTGCTGCAGGACGCCGTGGCAGCCGGTCTTGAAGCGCAGGGGCAGTTCAAGATCGACACGCTCGATCTCCTCGACGCGTTGGAGTCGGCCGGCCTGACCCTCGCACCCCGCCCGCCCGAGTCCTGACGCGTGCGCCACGGTCCTCAGCGCGCCGATGTGCTCGACATGTAAACGCCGGGCTGTCGATCCTCAGCTTTGACCAGGGCCCGCCGGTCTTCAACCGAGCGCGACGGCTTGCGCGATGACGCACTCGTATCCGCCGGTCTGCGCCAAGGCGACGGCGTCGCGGCTCAGACGTTCGATCTCGGGCTCGTCGGCGGCTCGCCCACGGGCACGAAGCGTCGCCGCCGCGCCCATCTCGGCTTGTGCGATCCAGTACGGAGCACCGATGCGCCGCGCGATCGCGGTTGCCTCGTCGAAGTGCTCGAGCGCGACTTCCACGTGGCCACCGGCCGCGTCGAGCGCACCGAGCCAGAAGTGCACCGGACCCAACACCGCGGCTCCGGTCCCGAAGACGATCACGTGGTCGGCACACGGAGCCAGCAGCGAGCGGCACAGATCCATGAGCTCGGCATCGGCGGCGGTGGCCGCCGCACCCGCGAACAAGGCAACCGCTGCGAGCCAAAAGACGTCGCGCTGCAGATCGTCGCCGTCCGGACCGAGTGTGTCGCGGGCGATTGCACACGCACGCTCGGTCTGACCGATGGCGGCATGGGCGAGCGCGGGTAGCGCGGCACCCGCGCGAAAGGCCGAGGTCGTGCCGCTGAAGTAGCGCAGGGTCGGGAGCTCCTCGCGCAGCCGGCCCTGCTGGTAGCGCACGACGAACCGCTGGAGCAGGTGCGCGCCGGCCGAGCTCTGTTCGAGCTCGCTCCCGCACAACGCGGCACCCCGTGCCAGTTGTTCACCTGCAACCAGGTCGCCGCGCAATGTCGCCTGGGTGGCGCGCAACGCCATAGCCCAGTAGATGTCGCGCGGACTGCCGTACTCCGCGGCCGCCTGCTCGTACGCGTCGAGGCTCGCGTCGAACTCCGCCACCATCACGTTCTCGAGGAGGTCGGAGAGCCGCGAGCGTTGCAGCAAGAGTTGCAGGTCGCGCGGGCCGCCTGCTCGGGCCAGGTGCTCGCACGCCTCCGAAGCGATCTGCAGGCGCTCGCGACGCGCGTCCGGCCGGTGGGTGTACCAGCGATGCAGCGCCAGCTGGGCCGACGCGTGCGCCCCCGGGTCGTCGGTCCGCGCCGCGAGCGCGACCGCATCCCGGGCGAATACTTCCTCCCGGGACGGGTCGACGAAGTAGAGGTCGGACGCGATGCCGTTCAGGATCTGTACGCGCCGGACGAGGTCGTCGTGGCCGATGCCGAGCAGAGCTTCTTCGAGGAGAGGAAGCGCGTTCGGCCGGAACTCTCCATTGGAGCTCCAGGGGCCGTCGGCGGCGAGCGCGACATCGGCGAGGAGCGCGGCGTCGCCGGTGTCGCGCGCGTCGGCCGCCGCGGCGGCGAATGCTTCGCCCGCTTCGTCGAGCTTGCCGTCGTTCGCGTACGCGCGTCCGAGTGCGAGGCGCATCCGGCCCATGTCCGGATACGGGACCGCCCGCGCCGCGTGGTGCCGGATCGCTTCCAGGTACCAACGCGCAGCTTCGGCAAACGCGAAGCGAGCGGCCGCGTCGTCGCCGGCGCGTTCCGCGTACTCGGCGGCCTTGTCGGCCAGTTCGGCAACATCACCGACGTCGCCGAACCGTTCGCTCCCGCGCGCGGCCTCACCGAAGTGGCGCGCCAGGTCGGCACAACGACGCGCGGTCGTGGCCTCCGACGCCTCGAGCGTCTCGCCGACGCGTCGATGCAACCGCGCCCGTTGCCCGTCGGTCAGAGCGGCGTAGACCGCGTTGCGCGTGAGCATGTGCGGGAAGAGATAGCGGTCGACGTCCTCGATGTCCTCGACGAGTAGACGCGCCGCAAGGCTCTCCTCGAGGGCGTCGAACACGACGTCGTGCGGGACGCGGGACACGCCGACGAGCAGGTCGAGAGTGACGTCGCGTCCGAGCACGGCCGCGGCGTCGAGAACTTCGCGGGCCTGGCCGGTCAGCCGTTGTAACCGGCGATCGACCAGGGCGCGCACTCCCGCGGGCGCGACCGTCGCCAACGTCTCTGCGAGCGCGGGGTTGCCGTCGAGCTTGGTCGGCTCTTCGTCCAGCTCGCGCAGGAGCTCGCGCAGGTAATACGGGTTGCCGGCCGTGATGTCGTGCAAGGAATCGGACGCGTCGATGATGACGGGCATCGTCTCCGGCAGTGCTGCCGAACGAATGAGCGCTCGTACCTCGTGCGGGCCGAAGCCGTCGAGACGCACCGTCACGGCGTTACCCGCCGGCGCGAGGTGCGCGATGACCTCGCCGCGCTCTCCGATGAGCTCGTCGTCGCGCAACGTCGCGATCACGAGCAGGTGATCCAGCCGTGGAGTCCGTTGGAGGAACCGGAGCAGCGCGAGCGTCGGGCGATCGGCCCAGTGCAGATCTTCGATGACCAAGACGATCGGCGAATGCGCGAACTGCGCGAGTGTCGCGGCTATCGCGTCGAAGAGTTGGAACCGCCCGTGCGGCGCGTCCGGCGCGGCGACGAGGTCTTGGGTCCTCTCGGGCGCGGAATTCACACCCGCGAGATCGGGCTTCACGAGATCGGGCAAAACGAGCGCGAGCATGGGTGGGAGTCGAGATCGCGCGCCCTCGTCGAGCCCTTCGATCAGACCCCGCAGAATCTCCACGACCGGTTGGTAGTCGCCGGCGGGATCGGGGTCGCAGTGTCCGAGCAGGGGCGCAGCCCCGCGCTGGCGGGCGCGCGCGCAGTACTCGTCGACGAGCGTCGACTTGCCGATTCCGGGTGGTCCTACCACGAGGGCGGCTCGACGGTGTCCGGACTGCGCCTCCTCGTGCAGGGCGCCCAAAGCCTGCAGCTCGGAGCGCCGGCCGATGAAACGCCCACTCGACCATCCTCGCTGCGGCGCGCCGGGCCGCGCTCGCGGGGCAACGAAGTCGAGGGACGACTGCTGTAACAGCACGTCCTCCTCGAGTCGGCGCAGCCGCGCGGAAGGCGCGAGCCCGAGATCCTCGTCGAGCCGGCGGGCCAGGTCCGCGTACACCCGGAGTGCGTCCGCCTGGCGCCCGCTGCGGTACAGAGCGCGCATCAGCCCTTCGGTCAACCGCTCCCGCAGCGGGTGCTCTTTGATCGCCGCGGTGAGCAGGTCGATCACGAGCGCGTGCTCCCCCAGCACGAGCCGGACATCGGCCAGTTCTTCGATCGCGACGACGCGCAGCTCCTCGAGCCGCGCCACTTCCGTGCGGGTCGCACTCAGGTCGCGCGCATCGGCAAGGGCATGCCCTCGCCACAGGTCGAGCGCCTCCGTCAGCCGCGGAACCGCCGCGGCCGGCTCGCCGTTCGCGTTGGCCTCGGACGCCAGCACGAGCAAGCGCTCGAAGCGCTGGACGTCGAGCTCGTCCGGTTCGACCCGCAACAGGTAGCCGTGCGGACCCAACGGCAGGCGACCGCTCGGCGCGCTCGGGTCGCGGGTGAGCTCGAGCACTCCGCGGAGCTTGCCGACGTGCACGCGGAGCGCAGCAGGTGCGCTCGGTGGCGGCTCGCCCTCCCAGAGCTCTTCGATCAACTGCCCCGCGGGCACCGGCCGGTTGGGCCGCATCGCGAGGAGCACCAGGAGTTGGCGGGGCTTGGCGCCGCGCAACAGCACTCCGGAGCCGTCGTGACGCACCTCGGTCGGGCCGAGAATTCGAAGCTCCACAGGCGCCCCCGCGCATTCTTGCTACCGACAGTGACCGTACACCGCCGGGCTTCCACCGCGTCCGGACCGAATATTGCCGCCCGAATTTGTGCCTTTTACGCCGCGTTTACGGCACTGCCGTAGAAATCGTCGCGAGACAGGAAAGACAACGTTCATGCTCGAGTGCGCGTGGACGCCGCGTAAGGAGCCGCATGTCGCCGACGTCCCCGGGATCCGTTCCGACGCCGCTACTGCCCAGCAACCCCCTCGTCATGGCCTCGAACCAGGCGCTGGCGAACAAGGACTTCCGAGACAGCGTGCGGCAGATGCACGCCGAGGACTATCCCCTGGTGAAGATGGTCGAGGCCCTCGGCCTCGAAGACGACATGACGGCGCGGATCCGCGCAATCCTCGTCGACCTCCCGCCGGACGTCGTCGGGGGAATCCGCAAGGCGACCCTCGAGATGCTCGACTCGGCCGACTACGTCATGCCGCTCGATTGCACCGTCACCGACAGGGAGCTCGAGGAAGGGATGCCGGTCGACGTCGAGGTGATGCCCGAAAGCGGCATCGACACGATCCACGTGCGACCGCTGTTGTCGGGCAACTCTCCGGACGGCCCGTGAAAACGTTGATGGGATCGAGCACATGATGGAAGCCACTCGATTGCGCGCTCCGGCGCATCAGGCGGGGGAACGGAAGATGATCGGTCGCGATGCCGGAAGCGACCCGACGATTGCGGCGGTCGGTTCGACGAATCCGATCCGGTTGCTGCTCGTCGATGACAAGTTGATCATGCGCGAGGGGGTGCGCGCCTTCCTCGAGGAACGGTCGGGATTCGACGTGGTCGGGCAGGCTTCCAGCATCGCCGAGGCGACCGCCTCCGACATCGTCCCGGATGTCGTGATCACCGATCTCGTGCTCCCGGACGCGCGGGGCCGCGACGTCGTGGTGGCCCTGCGGAACCACTTCGCGCGCGCCACGATCTTCGTGCTGACCGATGTCGAGCAACGGTCGCAGGTGGAGGCCATCCTCTCGGAAGGCGTCGGCGGCTACGTCCTGAAGACGGCGACCGCCGAAGAGTTCGTCTCCGGACTGAGAAGCGCCGCGCTCGGGGTGCCGTATCTGCAGCAGTCGCTGCGCGCCGATATGGGGCAGACGCAGGAGCCGTCGACCGCTACCGCTCCGCTGGATCGCGACGCTGACTCCGTGGGCACGCTGACAAGGAAGGAGCGCGAAGTCCTGCGCCTGCTCGTGCTCGGACATACCAACGCCGAAATCGCGGACTTCTGTTCGGTCAGCTTGCGAACGGTCGAAGCCCGGCGCGCCCGGGTGCTGCAAAAGCTCGGTGTGCGTACACGGGCCGAGCTCGTCCGGGTCGCGAATCGGATTGGCGACCTCGAGCTCTGATCTCGAGTCGCACTCCCGGGGCCGGTGTGCGTGAAGTTGGCGCGCAACTCGCAGGAGTGCGCAGGAGCAACATTGCGACGGGGTAATCGAGCCGCCTTCGCCGTGAAACGCGAGCGACGCGAGTTGCGTGCGCCCGGACGCGCGGTGCGGGCAGCGGCTCGGACGATGTGATCTTCGTCTCAGCGGCGCAACGAGAACGTCCGGTTCGTCAAGAGGCGCGGGGCGCGTTGTCGTTGCAATGACATGGCCATTGCTCCTTTGTCCCTGCCGCCGACGGTGCGTCGTGGCGGCCGCCGCGTGCTGTTCGCCGACGACGACCCCGGCATGCGCGCGATCGTTCTCCTGAACCTGCAGGCCGAAGGCTTCGAGGTCACAACCGTCGAGGACGGCGACGAGGCGTTGCGGGAGGCCGAGCGCCTCCGGCCCGATCTCATCGTGCTCGACGTGATGATGCCGGGCCGCGACGGGTTCGAGGTGCTGCGCGCGTTGAAGGCCGGCGAGGAAACGGCCGCGATTCCGGTTGTGCTGCTCACGGCCAAGGCCACCGATTCCGACGTGTGGGAAGGCTGGAAGTCGGGCGCCGACTACTACATGACGAAGCCGTTCAATCCCGAGGACCTGGCGCGGTTCGCGAATCACGTGTTGGGTTTCGGCGACATCTGATGCATTGCCTGCGATCCACCCGACCGGCACGGGTGGCGGCCGTATGCATGCTCGTCGCGGTGAGCTTCGCCGCGACACCGGCCGCGCACGCGAGTGACGACGGGCCCGCCGTACCGGTCATCGTCGAGGCCTCGAGCGTCGCGGCCGCGACGGCTGCCGTCGACGGCGTCGGCGGAACCGTCGATCTCGCACTCCCGGCGGTCGGTGGTGTCGCGGCCCACGTACGCCCCGGCCCGCTCGCGGCGCTCTACGCCGACCCGGCATTGCGAGTGATGGACGACGCGACGCTGCACCCGACCGGCGGGTCGTTCGGTTCCTCCGGCGATCGCGCGCCCGCAGAAGCCAAGCACGACGACCCTAAGCACGACGACCTTAAGCACGACGACCTTAAGCACGACGACTCACATCACGACGGGTCGGGACCGGGTGCGACGCGCCCCGGCGTCGACCCGCAACTCGCCGCGCTCGATCTGCCCGGGGACTGGTCGGCCGCGGCCGGCCGCGGCGCCGCGGTTGCACTCATCGACACCGGCGTCTCCGCCTCGCCCGACCTGCAGGGGAACCGGCTCGTGCGTGGTCCGGACCTCTCGGGTGAGGGGGACGGCGTCGACCACTACGGCCACGGAACCTTCATGGCCGGCCTGATCGCGGGTGACGGAACCGCGAGCGCCCACACGGGTACGCCTCACTTCGGCGTCGCGCCGGCGGCGACGGTCGTCTCGGTCAAGGTCGCCGGCTCGGACGGATCGACCACGGTCTCGCGAGTCATCGCCGGAATCGGTTGGGTGATCGCGAACCGCGACGCGTACGGCATCGGCGTGCTGAATCTGTCGTTCGGCGTCGACGCACCGATGCCCTACCGCTTCAATCCGCTCTCGGCCGCGGTCGAAGCGGCGTGGGCATCCGGGATCACCGTCGTCGTGTCGGCGGGCAACGACGGCGACGGGCATGTGACCTCGCCGGGCAGCGATCCCTACGTGGTGACCGTCGGCGCGATCGACAACGCGGGAACCCCGCAGACCGGCGACGACGTCGTGCCGGCCTGGTCGGGTCGCGAGCGCTTCCGTCACTACTCCAAGCCCGAGGTCGCGGCGTCGGGAGTCTCCGTGGTGTCACTGCGGGCACCGGGCTCGACCGTCGACGTCAACCACCCGGAGGGCCGCGTCGGCGACGTCTACTTCCGGGGCAGCGGCACGTCGATGAGCACCGCGCTCGTCTCCGGAGTCGCGGCGCTTCTCCTCGCGCACCATCCGGCCGCGACGCCCGACGATCTCAAGGGCGCGCTGGTCGACGGAGGAACCGACGTCCGCCGGGGCGCTCCCGAAGTCGATGCCAACCGAGCCGATCACGCAGACGCCCGGCCCGACTGGTGGCAGCACTACCGCGTCGCGTTCGACGGCCTCGACCGTGATCTCGACGACGGTATGCCGTGGACGGCGTCGCGCTGGACCGCGACTCGCTGGACCGCGACTCGCTGGACCGCGACCCGCTGGACCGCGACCCGCTGGACCGAGGCGGAGTGGACGGCATCACGATGGTCGTCGACGAGTTGGGACGCCAGCCGGTGGACCTCGACGCGCTGGACCTCGACGCGCTGGACCGCCGAAGCGTGGCCGTCGCAGGGCTGGGGATGAGCCCCGCCGCGGCGCGCGTTCGGGAGCCGTCGCGACTGCAACGGCGCGTGACGGGGCTTATCGGCGCGCAGCTGGCCGGTGCGTGCGCGCTCGCGCTCCTGGCCGTGATCCGCGGTAGCGCCTTCGGCGACCCGTGGGCGGTGGGGATCCTCGCGCTCGTCTTCGCGCTGACCGGGTTCTTCGGCATGACGCTCGAGTTCCACCGCTACCGCTTCACCTTCACCCCGGCCGAAGCGGTTCTCGCGGTCGGCTTCTTCTTCGTCGGCCCGATCGGTCTCGCGGTGGCCGCCGCCGTCGGCGAGTGCGTGAACATGCTCGTACAACGGCACGCCCCGCTGAAAGCGGCCTTCAACGTCTCGAACCGGCTCGCGGCGACGACGGCCGCCGGTGTTGCGTTCGCGGTTCTGGGTCGCACCGACGTGCACGAGGCCGCAGCATGGGGCGCCGCGCTCGGTGCCGCGCTCTGCTTCTCGATCCTCGACGTCGTCTCCACTTCGGCCGTGCTCTCCATCGTCGAAGAGACACGCTTTCACGACGTCTTCGTCCGCTCCGCGTCGACGGGTTTGCTCGCGACACTCACCGCCGCCCCGGTCGGCCTTGTGGCGCTCGACCTCGCTGAGCACGGTCCGTTCGTTCCCTTGTTGCTCATTCCGATCACGGTCGCGGTTGCCTTGAACGCTCGCTACGCGGTGGCGCAGCGCGACGAGCACCTACGTTTCGAACGCCTGTACGAATCGTCGGCCCGCACCGCGAGCCTCGTGGCGCTCGACGACTCGCTCCGCGTCCTCGCGGCCGAGACGCGGGCGCTCGGCACCGGTATGGCGGCACTGTGTTGTGCCACCGACTCGGCCGGCGAGTGGCGCGGTGCGTTCTCGGACGACGACGGCGAACGACTCGCCTCGCCGGCAAAGGTCGCCCAGGCGGTCGCGCTCGCGGAGCGCGTCGCCGGCCAGGAGGTCGACGCGGTCGACGCGCCCGAGGTCGGCCGCATCGCACCGACATCCAAGCGCGCGGTCGTCGTGTCGTCGGAACACGAGCGCGTCGGACGGGTCGTGCTGATCGTCCTGCGCGACGGCGCGGGCAATGCCGGCGCCCGGAGCCGCGTCGAGACGCTCGCCGCGTTCGCGCACAACGCGGCATTGATCGTCTCCAACGCGCTACTTCACGAAGAACGCGAGGTCGCACTCGCCCGCCAGGTCGATCTCAACCGCCAGAAGAGCGACTTCGTCGCCGCCGTCTCCCACGAGCTGCGAACTCCGCTCGCGGTGATGCTCGGATCGGTCCACACGCTCGAACGGCTCGACGGCCGCATGACGGACGAGCAACGCAGCCAACTGTTCGACATGGCGGTCGACCAGGGCGGTCGGTTGCAAAGGCTGATCGACGAGCTCCTCCTGGTTGCCGCGGCCGAGCACGCCGAAGTGCAACTGCAATGGGAACGCATCGAGATCGACGAGCTCATCGGATCGATCGTCTCCGCGACCGCGGGTTCGACGGCCGGCCGCCTCGTCACGAGGAACGCGACCGCCTGCGACGGCGCAGCCCCCGAGGGTCAGCAGTCGACTTCCATCGTGTGCGACCCGTCGAAGGTCGAGCGCATCCTCATCAACCTCGTCGAGAACGCGGCGAAATACGCCCCGAATACGCCTATCGAGCTCCGGGCCGACTTCATCGAGACCGACGTGCGCCTCTCGGTCGTCGACCACGGGCCGGGCATCCCGGAGCGCGACTGCGAGCGCGTCTTCGAGCAGTTCGTACAGCTCGACCAGTCGTCGACACGGCGCCAGGGCGGGACGGGTCTCGGACTTCATCTCTGCCGGCAACTCGCGGAGCTCGTCGACGGTCACCTCGCACTGGAGGAGACCCCGGGCGGGGGCTGTACCTTCTCCCTCACGATCCCGGCCGCCGGCGCGGCGGGAGCGCTCGCGGTTGATGTTGCCGACCGCGGCTTCGACCGCGAGGCAGCAGTCGACGTGCAACCCTCGCCCTTCGGTAACGCGTTGTCCCGGCCGGCGGAGCTCACACCGCCTCGGAAGCAGCCGGTGCCATGATCCGCGATCTCCGCGCCGCGCAATGGCGCACGACGACTCCGCCCTCGCGCTCGCTCGCATTCGCGCGCAACGACATCGCCCGCGGCACGACCGTCTCGTCCGTCCTCGCGGGCGCGAAGACCGAGCGCGCGCTGACCGTCGCCGTGACCGCACCGCGC
>JAUZEI010000384.1 GCA_030839105.1 Actinomycetota bacterium | reverse complement strand
AAGCCGGAAGCGCGAACGATGGTGATGAGCGAGCTCCGCCGGCATTTCCGGCCGGAGTTCCTCAACCGGGTCGACGACATCGTCTTGTTCAAGCCGTTGACGCAGGGCGAGATCGAACAGATCGTCGATCTCATGTTCGACGAACTGCGCGCCCGTCTCGCCGAACGACGGATGAACATCGAGGTCACCCAGGACGCTCGTCGGCTCATCGCCCGAGAAGGATTCGATCCCGTCTACGGAGCCCGACCTCTCCGCCGGTTCATCGCACACGACGTGGAGACGCGCATCGGGCGGACGCTGCTCTCGGGTGACATCGTCGACGGCGCAACCATCCGGGTCGAAGTGCGGTATGGCGAGCTCGTCGTGAGTTACGAGAACCCGGACGAACCCGAAACGGAGTAATCCGCGAACCGGTCGCGCACGACGCGGCAACAACTTGAAACGGAGCCAACATGCTCACTCAGTTCCTCCTCGATTGGCGGTTTACGATGGTGCGGGCATTCGCCGCGCTGGTGTTCGGCGTGCTGACGCTCGTCTGGCCCGGGCTCACACTGCTCGTGCTCGTGACTCTGTTCGGTGCGTACGTGCTGGTAGACGGCGTGTTCACGCTCGTCGACGTCGTACGGGGTGATCCGGCGACCCGCGCACACCGGGGTTGGGCCATCGTCGAAGCTGTCGCCGGGATCGCCGCCGGAGTCATCACCTTCGCGTGGCCGTCCATCACTGCGCTCGCCCTCCTCTTTCTCATCGCGGTCTGGGCAGTGGTAGTCGGAGCAGTGCGGCTCTGGATCGCGATCGAGGCGCGCGGCGTCATTCCCCACGCCTGGCTCTTCGGTCTCCTCGGCGTGCTGTCGATCCTGTTCGGCGTCCTCCTGCTGATCACGCCCGGACCGGGGGCGCTGGTCATCACCTGGCTGATCGGTTGGTACGCGATCCTGTTCGCGGCACTGCTCTTCGTCGTCGGCTGGCAGCAGCGCGAAATCGAGCACGGGATCCGCCCGCGCGACACAGGCTCCATGCGGTCGGTTCAAGCATGAAACGCCGTTTCGCGCCTCTGGCGGGCGCGCGGCCCCAGCGCATTCGGACGATCCTCGTCGGGCTCGACGGCTCGAGCTTCTCGGAGCGTGCGCTCGAGGCGGCCGTGCCCCTCGCGGCCATGATGGGAGCACGACTCTTCCTCCTCAGCGCGGTCGCGCGCGAAGAGGAGAGCGACGAACGAATTCGGAAACTGGCGAAGCTGCGGCCGCGCGATATCCCGACGGAGATCGACGTGCTTCCGGATCCGGATCCCGCCGACGCGATCGACAGTATGGTGCGCGATCTGGGTGATGCCGTTGCGTGCGTCGCGAGCCACGGCCGGGGTCGCAGCGCGGCACTCCTCGGCTCGGTGGCAAACGAGGTCGTTGGTCGTCGCCGGGAGCCGACCATCGTCGTGGGACCGAGCTTCGAGCCCGAGCGCCTCGGTCGGCGAGTAGTCGCCTGCGTCGACGAGAACCCTCGGTCGACCCAAATGCTTCCGGTCGCGTCGCAGTGGTCGGAGCTCGTCGGCGGCATCTTTACCGTCGTGACGGTGGCCGAGCCGGTACCGCCACCGCTGACGGCCGGACCAGTGCGTCGCAAGTTCGGACCCGACGAGGATGTCGATTGGTATCTCGAACAGGTCGCGAGGCCCCTGCGTGAGCAGGGTCAGGAGGTCGAAACAAAGGCCGTCTACGACCCGATCAGTCCGGCATCGGGCTTGCGCCGGTACCTCTGGAGCAACCGAGCCGCGCTCGTCACACTGAACGGGCGGGTGCGGCTCGACATGCGGCACGAAGTGCTCGCCGGCGTCTCGTCGTCGATGGTGCGCCAGAGTCAGGTGCCGGTCCTCATCGTCCCGCGCCCGCAGTAGCTCCCGAATTGCCGGTAGCCGAACTCGCCGAACGCTGCGCGCGCCTCGATCTGTCCGTTGTGCCGGTGTGCGATATGAACAGCGGCTGCTCGGCGCCGTCATCGTCTCGGATGTCATCGGACATCTCATCTCGCACGATCGGACCGATGCATGAAGTCGGCGACCGCCCTCAGCGCGCCGCGCCCGGCCGCGAATCCCTTGCGCCTCCATTACGACCCCCACGCCTTCGCGCGTTTCTCGGAGGAGAACCGCCCCTCCAACGCCTCGGCGGCATCGACCCGCATGAGCCGGACACGGACGGTGTCGACCCGAATGACTACGCGGGCACGTGATGTGCGCGGACGGGAAGCTGCCCATCGTGGGTGCGACCGACGCCGTCGAAGGGAACAATCGTGGACGAGCCGATTTGGAGTGACCTCATGCGAGACGAGGCGCGACAACCGTGGCGCCCTGTCGACCGAGGGCTGTGGATTCGCAACGACACCGCTCAGCCACCGCCGAGCCGTCAGGTCGTGTCACTCAGCGGCGAGATCCGGCTCCGCTCAGTACGCGGACTGGCCGAGACGCTCGAGGACATGGTCGCCGCGGGCACGGATTGGCTCGTTCTGGACATGGCCCGAGTCGATTCGCTGGATCCGGGTGCACTGCGCGCGCTCGCCGTCGTCGCGCACGAGCTCGAAAGCCGCGGTGGTCGCCTTCAGGTCCGCCACTCGCGTGATATGACCGGTCGCTCGTTGGAGATGGTCGGGCTCGGACGACTCTTGATGCACGACGACTGATCGGAGTTCACGGTGGTCGTCCGCGGATGCGCAGAGCGCGGAGCTACGCCCGGGCGACAATTTCGACGACCCGAAGGCTCAGGAGCTCGATCCCGGCGGTCAGCTGCCGAGGTGCGAGCTCCTCGGTGGATTCCGCGAAGGCCTCGGCGGAGCGCAGCGAGCCGAACGTGATGAACGTCACCGTCTCGCTGCGCGCGTGGTCGGCCGTCCAGTAGCCGGCAACGAAGCCGGGGACACGGCGAACATCGGGGACGATGAAGTCACGCAGACCCTGCAGTTGCGCGTCCTCCCGAGCTGGGTCGTACCGGAAGACCAACACCGCCGCGTGTGTCGCACCTGCCACGCCGTCAGTGTGTCGGTTTGGGGGCAGGCACCAGGAAACGCCGGGCAGACTGCGGACGGGGTGTCGGGACCGCCCGAGCCGCGGTGCCCGCGGACGGGTTGTCGCGGGACACGGCGGGGTAATGCAAGAGCGTGCGATTCCGGCCTGGGGCGCGGCTCGATACGTCCGAGGTGCAGGACCGCCGCGGCATGGCGCTCGGACCGGTCGGCGGAGTGGTCGGTGGGGGCGGGATCGTCGGCGTCATCATCACGATCATCGTGTTGGTGATGAACGGCGGCGGAGGCGGGCAAGGGCTCGCGGTCGGCGGTCAACAGGGAGACCTCGCCACGAACTGCCGGACCGGCGCGGACGCGAATCAGCGTCAGGACTGCCGGGTCGTCGGCGTCGTCGACAGCGTGCAGGAGTATTGGCCCACCGTCGTGGCCGGCTATCACCGCGCACCCACGCGGCTCTACACGCAACAGGTATCGACGGGGTGCGGCGTAGCGAGCTCCGACGTCGGCCCGTTCTACTGCCCGGCCGACGAGACCGTGTACCTCGATCTCGGCTTCTTCTCCGAGCTCGAATCCCGCTTCGGCGCACACGGTGGCCCGTTCGCGGAGGCCTACGTCGTCGCGCACGAGTACGGCCATCACGTGCAACACCTGTTGGGCGCCGAGCAGCGCGTCGGCAAGGATCGCCAAGGTGCCACGAGCGGATCCGTCCGGCTCGAGCTGCAGGCGGATTGCTACGCCGGCGTCTGGGCCCACCATGCCGTCGAGACGCAGTTCATCGACCAGCTGACCTCGGATGACTTTGCCCAAGGCCTCGACGCGGCGGCCGCGGTCGGCGACGACCGGATCCAACGAGAGACTCGAGGCCAAGTCCGTCCCGAATCGTTCACCCACGGCACTTCCGCACAGCGCGAGCGTTGGTTGTCGACCGGCTACCGCAGCGGCGACCCGAAAGCCTGCGACACGTTCTCGGCCGCTTCCCTCTGAGCGAGGCGCCGCGTCGGCCCGGCGTGGCAGACGCCCGTGCGGGCGGCAGTCGATCTACCGGCGACGGAAGCGGATGTGGCCGTCGAGCACGTCGAGCGCGAGCTCGTCCAATGTCTGTCCCATGGTCTTTGCCCGGCGCTGGAGTCGGACGAGTGCTTCGCCGACCGAGCAGCCGGCCTGCGCCGCGACCATGCCGGTGGCCTGGTGAACCTGAACGCTCAGATGATCACCCGAGGCGTCGTGCGGCATCGGGGAAAAGTACGCCGCGGCAGCAGGCACGCATCGGCAGACGAGGTAAACCTTTCGACCCTGTCTGCATACGCGAGTGGCATGTCGTCAGCGCATCCGCCGCGACGCGCGTTCGACCCGCGCCTGCGCTGTGGTTGTCATACCGTGAAGTGCATGCTTGCCGCACCCCAGAGCTCTCGCGCGAGCCGAGCCGCGCAACCGTGGGTACCCGTGGCGCTTGCAGTCGTTGCCGCGATCGTTCGCCTGCCGACGTTTCTGTCGTCGCGGACACTGTCCTTCGACGACGGGGTTTACGGCGCGAGCGTCGTCGACATGCGGCGCGGCCTGATCCCGTACCGCGACCTCTTCTCGTCGCAGGGTCCGCTGCATCTTCCGCTGCTCTACGCGGGCGATGCGCTCGGCCTCCACACGATCGACGCGCCGCGCCTCACTCCGCTCGTGGCCGGGATTGTCATCGCGATCGCGATCTGGGCCGTCGCGCGGCGACTGGGCGCGGCTGCATGGGCTGCTGCCGTCGCCGGTCTGTTGGTCGCGACCACGGGAACGATGCTGTGGACAACCGGGCAGATCACCGGCGACGGTCCGGCGGCGGCGCTGACCGCACTCGCCGCGTGGGTTGCGGTCGTGTATCGCGACGACCCGCGCTGGTGGCGCGCCGTGCTCGCGGGCGCGCTGTTCGGCGGCGGACTCGCGACCAAACCGACCGCCATCGCCGCGATCGTTCCACTCGCGGTGTGGCTGCTCGCGTCGCGGCGCCGCGCACACCTGTTCTGGGCCGCCGCGGCCGTCGTCGGTGTGTGGCTGGCGGCGGCGGTGCCGTTCGGACTGGCCCGCGTCTGGCACCAATCGGTCGAGTACCACACGGGCGCGGGTCCGAGCTATGCGCCCCTCGTGCAGTTGGAGAAGTTGACGACCACGCTGGTGACGCGCGACGCGATCGTTGTGGTCGCCGTCGTACTCGGGATGGTCGCGGCGGCGCGTTCGGGTCGCCGAGCGTTGCCCAGGTCCGACGTTGGACTGTTGGGAATCTGGTTTGTATTGACCGCGATCGTGCTCGTGTTCGAGAAGGCGATGTACGCGAATCACGTTGCGACCATCATCCTGCCGCTCGCTCTACTGGGGGCCGTCCGGCCGCCGCCGTGGCGGTGGCTCGCGCTCGCGCTCGCGGTGCTCGTGCCGTGGCAGATCGTCAACCAGCGGGACATCCTCTGGCCGCCGCACATGACCGGAGTCGACGCGCAGGTCGTGGCGCGCCTGCGTGCGTTACCGCGTGGCGCCGAGGCGATCGCCGACGATCCGGGTCTCGTATGGCGGGCTGGTCTCACGACGCCCGCGCAGATGAACGACACCACCGACATGCGGGTGTTCCAGGGTCAGATCACGACGCGGGTCGTAGCGGAAGCGGCCGCTTCCGCCCGGACGTGCGCGGTCGTGATCACGCCGGGTGGGTTCGGTGTGCAGCTGCTTGGCCTGCGGTCGGCCATATCCGCGGTCGGCTACCACTTGGCCCACGCGTACGGGCCCGACCGCGAGCTCTGGCTGCGACCCTGCATCGACTAGTTGTCGTCACGACTGGCGGGGGTCAGGCCCGACGGTCCCGCGAACGAGTCGCGGATCGCGAGACGAACCGATTCTGCGATCTCGGTTCGGTGCTCGACGCCCAACTCGGATGGCCGGCCGCGCTCGGACTCCATGACCCGGGTGTCGACGGAGCTCGGGCACAACACACTCACGCCGATCGGCACGCCGTCGATCGCGAGTTCCTGCGCCAAGGTCTCGGAGATCGAGACGACTGCGACCTTCGTCGCCGAGTACGGGCCGATGAACGCGACGCCGCTCAGCAGTCCGGCGACCGACGCGGTGTTGACGATGTGGGCCGGCGTCCCCTGATTGCGCATGAGCGGCACGAAGGTCTGTACGCCGTGGATCACACCCCAGAGATTGACGCCGAAGACCCATCGCCAGTCGTCGAGCGTCTGGTCGCGCAGAAGGTTGAAGGTCGAGACGCCCGCGTTGTTGCACAGCACGTCGACGCGGCCGAACCGGTCCAGCGTCGTCTCCGCCAGTTCCTTCACCGCGTCCGCGCTCGAGACGTCGACTGTCACGGCCTCGGCTTCGCCACCGTCGGCTCGGATGGCGCTCGCGGCTTCCTCGGCCTCGTCGCCGTCCAGGTCGGCAACGAC
>JAUZEI010000342.1 GCA_030839105.1 Actinomycetota bacterium | reverse complement strand
TTCGTCGCACAACTCGTGGCGAACCAGCTCATTGCCCGTCGTTGCGGCGTAGCCCTCGTTGAAGATGAGGTAGACGACCCCGAGCGCGGCTTCGAGGCGCTCAGGTAGTTCGTGGTCGTCGGGGATGCGGTAGGGGATCCCCGCGACTTTGATCTTGCGTTTTGCCCGCACGAGCCGCTGCGCCATCGTCGCCTCCGGTACGAGAAAGGCGTGGGCGATTTCGTCAGTGGTGAGCCCGCCGAGGGTGCGCAGCGTCAGCGCCACCTGCGCCTCGACCGCGAGTGCCGGGTGGCAGCACGTGAAGATGAGCCGCAGCCGGTCGTCGCTGATCGTGGTCATGTCGGTGTCCTTGTCCGCCACGAGTAGTTCCTGCGCGGCGGCCTGTTTGCCATCTCGTTTGGCTTCCCGACGGATCCGATCGATTGCCTTGCGCCGAGCGGTCGTGAGGAGCCAGGCGCCGGGACGATCGGGCACGCCGTCGAGGGGCCATCGTTCGAGCGCGGCGACGACCGCCTCTTGCAATGCGTCCTCGGCGGCGTCGAAGTCGCCGAGCGTTCGGATGAGCGACGCGAGCACCTGTCCCGACTCGTGCCGGAACAGGTGCTCGTAGGTCAATTCGTCAGCCCATGTCCTGGATGGGGCGCACTTCGACGCTGCCGGTGCGCAAGTCGGGGATCTGCGCAGCGAGTTCCACCGCCCGGTCGAGGTCCTTCACGTCGACGATGTAATAGCCGCCGAGCACTTCCTTGGTCTCGGCGAACGGACCGTCTGTCGTGGTGCGCTTGCCGTCGCGCACCCGCACGCTCGTGGCCGTCTCGGATCCCTCGAGCGGGTCGCCGGCGACAAGCTCACCGCTGTCCATGATCTCCTGGGTGAACGCCATGTACTCGCCATGGATCTTCTCGCCCTGGGCGGGATCGAAGGCGCTGGGGTCCGTGTAGATCAACAGCATGTACTTCATCGAGGGCTCCTCTTGTCGTGGTTGTGCCAGTACGACGAACGAGGTCGACCGGAATCGACACGTATCTTCGTCCGTATCGCACTCGATGTGCGGTCCCTTCTCGATCTCGACGGCCGCGTTGCGGTGGTGACGGGTGCGTCCAGCGGTTTCGGCGACCGCTTCGCCCGTGTGCTCCACGCCGCGGGCGCCTCGGTTGTGGCGTCAGCCCGCCGAACGGACCGCTTGACAGCGCTCGTGGAGTCGGTCGCCGACGATGCCCGGTTCGCGGCCGTGACCGCCGACGTGACGAGCGACGACGACTGCCAGCGGCTGGTCGACTCGACGGTCGAGCGCTTCGGGCGAGTCGACATCCTCGTGAACAACGCGGGCACGGCCGTCACGTTGCCCGCCGAGGTCGAGTCGCCCGACCAGTTCCGAGGTGTGATCGACGTGAACCTCAACGGGTTGTTCGTGATGTCGCAGATCGCCGGGCGGCACATGATCGAGCAGCGATCCGGATCGATCATCAACATTGCGTCGATGCTCGGGCTCGTCGCGTCGACACCGGTCAAGCAAGCGTCGTACTGCGCGTCGAAGGGCGCGGTCGTGAACCTCACGCGTGAGCTGGCGGCCCAATGGGCCCGCAAGGGTGTTCGCGTCAACGCGCTCGCGCCGGGTTGGTTCCCCACGGAGATGACGGCCGAGATGGTCGTCGACGAGTCGTCGATCGGGTTCGTGCAGCGGACGTGTCCGATGGGCCGCTTCGGCGAGGACGCCGAGCTCGATGGCGCGCTGTTGTTTCTCGCGTCGGACGCGTCGAGCTATTGCACCGGCCAGACCCTCGCCATCGACGGCGGCTGGACCGCCCGTTGATCCCTCGCATTCTGGCGTCCCGACGTCCGGTATACCGGATCCTGGGACGCCAGAATGCTCAAAGAAGTGAGCGGAGGAGCTCTCGGGTGCGGGACCGTTCCGCGTCGGACGAGCCGAACTCGGCGGCGAGGAAGTCGGTTGCGCCCGCCTCTGCGATCCGCTCGATGTCGGCCTGCACGGTCTTCTCGTCACCGACGAGCGCCACGTCGGCCGGACCGGCGGCGCCCTCGCGGTCGAGCATCGCGCGATAGCTCGGCAGCTGGCCGTAGATGGCGAACACTTGCGCCGCGCGCTCGCGGGCCCCGTCGGCATCGTCGGTGACGCATACCGGCAAGCCGGCCACCACGCGGAACGCATCGGGCCGGCCCGCCTCTGCCGTCGCCGACTTGAGTGTCGGCACGGTGTGTTCGGCGAGCGTCGCGGGGCCGGTCATCCAGGTGATCGTGCCGTCGGCCATGCGTCCGGTGAGTCGCAGCATCTGCGACCCGAGCGCGGCCACGAGCACCGGTGGTGCCGGCACCTCGGGCGCGACCGTCAGCGCGCCGCTGGCCGACAGGGTCTCACCCTTGAACTGCACCGTGCGCTCGTCGAGCAGTGCCCGCAAGATCGTGAGGTATTCGCGCATGTGGCGAACGGGCTTGTCGAACGAGTAGCCCCACATCTGCTCGATGACGAATTGATGCGACAGCCCGATGCCGAGCGACAGACGGTCGCCGATCGCGGACTGCACCGTCAGGGCCTGACTCGCCAGCATCAGCGGATGTCGGGGATAGGTCGGGATGACGGACGTGCCCAGTTCGATACCGGGCACGTTGTGGCCGACGACCGCGAGCGCGGTGAGCGCGTCGAGCCCGAAGATCTGCGGCAGCCAGTAGCTGCCGAACCCTTGGTCGGCGGTCTCGTGCACTGCCTTGATGAGCTCGTCGATCCCGCCGGCGCCCTGACCCGCCTCGCCCCCGAAGATTCCTATCTGCATCTGCGAGACGCTACAGGCGCCCTCGGAGTAGAACACCAGCCATGCGCGTGCCATTGACGGTTGCCGATCATCTCGAACGAGCCGCACTCGTGTACCCCGATCGCGTCGGCATCGTCGACGAACCTGATC
>JAUZEI010000273.1 GCA_030839105.1 Actinomycetota bacterium | reverse complement strand
CCCTCGGAGTGGTGGGCGAGTCGGGGTGCGGCAAGAGCACGACCGGACGGTTGATCATGCGGTTGCTCGCGGCGACGTCGGGGTCGGTGAAGTTCCGGGGCGAAGAGGTGTTCTCGATGGGGCACTCCGAGCTGCGGACCCTCCGCCGCAAGATCCAGATCGTGTTCCAGGACCCGTACGCATCGCTCAACCCGCGCATGACGATCGGATCGATCGTCGGCGAACCGATGCGGATCCACAAGCTGAACAAGGGCAAGGAGCTCGATCGGGTCAAGGAGCTTATGAAGATCGTCGGGCTCAACCCCGAGCACGTGAACCGGTTCCCGCACGAGTTCTCGGGCGGGCAACGGCAACGAATTGGAATCGCACGCGCGCTGTCGGTGTCGCCCGAGCTGTTGGTGCTCGACGAACCGGTGTCGGCACTCGACGTCTCGATCCAGGCCGGCGTCGTGAACCTGCTCGAGGACCTGCAGGACGAGCTCGGGCTCGCGTACGTGTTCATCGCGCACGACCTGTCGGTGGTGCGCCACATCTGCGACGAGGTCGCGGTGATGTACCTCGGCAAGATCGTCGAGATCGGCGATGCCGACGACGTGTACGAGCGTCCGCAGCATCCGTACACGCAGGCGTTGCTCTCCGCGGTGCCGATCCCGGATCCGCGTCGGGAGCGCGCCCGGACGCGCATCATCTTGGAAGGCGACGTGCCGAGTCCCGTGCACCCTCCGTCGGGCTGCCGCTTCCGTACGCGTTGTTGGAAAGCGGAACCGATCTGTGCCGAGCAGGAGCCGTTGCTGGAGCTGCATTCGGCCGCGCACGTGACCGCATGTCACTTCGCCGGCGACGCGCCCGTCGCACTCGGTACGGTGCCCTCGGAGCGGTAGTCGACCTCCGAGGCGCGTTTCGTCCGAGCGTGAGCGGAGAGGAATCGGCGACGAGGCCGGGATCTTCGCGCCAGAGTTGCGGATGGGCGGTGTGCGACGTCGCTGAGACCAAGGGCGCTCGGGACGCATCGAGATCGCGCACGCGGAGGACGATGTGTCCTACCTTGCCCACCGCCAAGGACATCCGTACCCCTGGTTCGACGAGAGGCGCGTGTTCGCAGCTGGGTGTAGCGCGTCATGTTCGAGGATGCGCCCGAGGTTGGGCGCACACGGATGCCGGGACGCCCAGTCGCTACAATCTCATCCGCCCTACGGGGCCACACGTCGGAGTGGCGGAATAGGCAGACGCGCTAGGTTGAGGGCCTAGTGCCCGCAAGGGCGTGGGGGTTCAAGTCCCCCCTCCGACACGCACTCTGACCTGCATAAACACGGACGCCGGCCCTTTGCTACCGGCGTCTTTCGCGTCCGTGTCTACCGAATGTCTACCGAACCTCGCGCCACTCGTCCGCGTCCTCGTCAGTAGGTGACGATCGTCGGCGGCCCGTGCTGGTTCAGGACTGAGGCGCGAACGCACGCCTCCCAACTGCTCCACTCGATCGGCGCACCCTGCTCCACGATCCAAAACGGCTCGAGTTTGCCGAACCGATACTTCCGGGCGCGGCGTGCTCGGTGTTCGGTGGGATCGACATCATCACGGACTCGGCGGTTCCGACAACGCTCGGGACGGGGACGAACGAAGATCGCATTCTCGTCATGCGCGACCTTGACGCGGTCGATCTCTTTACGACGGACCCGGTCGTCGAGATGGGCGATGTCGTCACGTCGACGCTCGAGGTCTTCATCAGCGTGCGGAAGTACGCCGCGATCGTTGTCGATCGGCAACCCGCGCGCTCGGCATTTTGAGCGGTAGCGGCTTAGCCGCGCCGGCCTGATCTCGGACCTGAGGGAGTCCGGAATGATCGCAGCAGCGGCGGCACGTCTCCGTGGTGGTTGGCGTGTCCGCCGCTGCGCAACGCGATCACAAGGTGTCCGGATCGACTGCGTACGACTCGACTGTGTACGCGGCGCGTGGCGCGATCGTGTTCGGGGGGCGATGCGACACTGACATGCGGCCCTGTCACATTGCGAGACTGGACCAGACGGTACGGCACTGGGCCCGCACATGCGGAGGGGTCGCACGGTCGGATCCTGCTCCCGCCACGACTTGAAGTTGCGTCCAGGCACCGAACGAGCGCGACGCGCAGGTCGCGAGGTTCGACACGACGCGCACCTTCCTCATACCAGCCGCGTTGCCCGTCTGGAGAGTAACGCCCGAGCTCGCCCATACGTCTAAGCCTGAAGAGCCTATTGGGCACGCAACACGGAAGGTCCCCATGACCCAGTCGGATGTCGCTGCTGTCTTTTGGTACGGCGTTGCCGCCGGCGTGGCGGGCTGTGTCGCCCTGTGGGTCTGGACCCGGATGGCACGCCTTGCCGGGCTGCTGGCACGCCGACGCGGGTACCCGCGCCTCGCCGGCATCGTGGCCGGACTGCTCACCGGTCCACTCGCGATTGCGACCTTCGCCATCCTTCCATCACGACATCGCGTCCACCACGACACGTGAGCGTCGGTCCACCGGCGACCGACGCGCGGGCCGCAGTTCGGGCGCGAACATTGCGACCACAACGACGGATGGAGACCGCAGGACGTGCTGTCCAGGGGAAGCGATTCGTCGAACGCCCTGTGCGGCACGTTGTCGGGCAAACGACCGAGGTCTCTCGCAATCGCGACCCACCGAGATTGCCGGACCCGCGCTGGCGCGACGAGTGCTGATCGGCAGTTATGGCGTGGGCTCGGTGGGCGGCCAGGACCGTACATCGTGTGCGACGACGATCTCGCGAGGGGCTAGGGATAGCAGGCGTTCAAGTGACTGCTGACCCGCTTCGACGAACGTGTCGTCGTGCATGTTGTCTTCTGCGACCCGTTGTTCGACGATCTCGTCGGTCTTGTACACACACTGCCCCGCGATCACGACTGGCCCATCGGCCGTCTCGACGACAACTGACACGTGCCCCGGCGTGTGACCGGGCGTCTCGATGATCCGCACTCCGTCGGCGACCTGCTCGTCGCCGCGCACCCGCCGAACCAAGTCGTCAGCAATGTAAGCCCACTCCGGGACGGTATAGCCGGAGGTTTGCGCCACCTCGATCTCCGCAGCGTGTGCGTAGATCGGCACCCGTCGTCGGCGAAACACCTCGTTCTGACCGCAGTGATCGAAGTGCAGGTGGCTGTTGATCACAGCGACTACGTCGCGTTCATCGATGCCGACCCGGTCGAGCGCAGTCACGACCGAGATGACGGTCGGCCGATACAGGTCGTCGATGAACGCGTTTCCCGTTCCGACGCCGGTGTCGAACAGGATCACACCATCTGGATGGCGGATGAGATAGCCGAAGACGGGACACCCGATCTCGCCGACTCGTGGATGCCAATCCGGAAATGTCACATCGCCGAGAGCAAGTCGCTGGACTCGCACGCTCGACGCACCCACCCGCACA
>JAUZEI010000252.1 GCA_030839105.1 Actinomycetota bacterium | reverse complement strand
GAAGGCGCGCACGTGCTCGACGTGTGCGTCGACTACGTGGGCCGCGACGGCGCGATCGACATGGACGAGATCGCAGGCCGTTTCGCCACCCAGGCGTCGCTACCCCTCGTATTCGACTCGACCGAGCCGCTCGTGTTGGAAGCCGGACTACAACACCACGGCGGAAAGGCGCTGCTCAACTCGGCAAACCTCGAAGAGGGCGAGGAAGAGGGCAAGCGGATGGACCGCGTGTTCCGGCTCGCACGCGAGTACGGGGCGGCCGTCATATGTCTGACGATCGACGAGGAAGGCCAGGCGCGCACCGCCGAGTGGAAGATGCGGGTCGCGAAGCGCATCTACGACATCGCGATCGAGCGCTACGGCCTGGAACCGTCCGACCTCATCTTCGACGCGCTCACCTTTCCGCTCTCGACCGGCGACGACGACCTCCGCCGCGACGCGATGGAGACCATCGAAGCGATCCGACGCATCAAGTCCGAGCTCCCCGGCGCGCACACCGTGCTCGGGCTCTCGAACGTGTCGTTCGGGCTGAAGCCCGTCGCTCGGCACGTGTTGAACAGCGTCTTCCTGCACGAATGCCGCGAGGCCGGACTCGACGCCGCGATTGTGCACGCGGCGCGTATCGTGCCGCTACACCGCATCGACGACGCGCAGAAGGAAGCCGCGCTCGATCTCATCTACGACCGCCGGCGCGAGAACTACGACCCCCTCACCGAATTCATGGCGTTGTTCGAGAACGTCGAGGCGGGTGCAATCGAAAAGGAGGACCGCTCGGGCTGGCCGGTGTCGGAACGCCTGAAGCACCGCATCATCGACGGCGAACGCGACGGCCTCGAAGCAGATCTGCAGGAGCAGCTGACCGAGCTCACGCCGCTCGAGGTCGTCAACGACGTCCTGCTCGACGGCATGAAGGTCGTGGGCGAGCTCTTCGGCAGTGGCCAGATGCAGCTCCCGTTCGTGCTGCAGTCGGCGGAGACGATGAA
Source organism: Actinomycetota bacterium (assembly GCA_030839105.1). Lineage (GTDB taxonomy): Bacteria > Actinomycetota > Acidimicrobiia > IMCC26256 > PALSA-610 > PALSA-610. Next base: position 4,954 of record JAUZEI010000252.1, on the reverse strand, counting down.
GGCCGCGGTCGCCTACCTCGAGCCTCTCATGGAGAAGGCCGACTCCGGTGGTAAGGGTGTCGTCGTGCTCGCCACCGTGAAGGGCGACGTGCACGACATCGGCAAGAACCTGGTTGACATCATCCTCACGAACAACGGCTACATCGTTTACAACCTCGGGATCAAGATCGCGATCAACGAGATGATCGAGAAGGCGCTCGAAGTGAAGGCCGACGCGATCGGCATGAGCGGCCTCCTCGTGAAGTCGACGATCATCATGCGCGAGAACCTGCAGGAGCTGAACACGCGCGGGCTCTCCGACACCGTTCCCGTGATCCTCGGCGGAGCCGCACTGACGCGTACGTACGTCGAGCGCGACCTGCGCGAGGTCTATGACGGCCGCGTCTTCTACGGCAAGGACGCATTCGAAGGACTGCGCACGATGGACGCGCTCGTGCAGGGCCGCAAGAACGGGACGCTCGACGAGAAGTTCGGGCGCGAGCCCGGCGGTCGCAACCTGCCGCCCCGCAAGTCGGAGCAAGCCGTCGAGGACGTCGACATCCCGGCCCGGTCCGATGTCGCGACCGACGCCCTGATCTTCACCCCACCGTTCGTCGGTTCCCGGGTCGCCAAGGGCATCTCCCTCGACGACATCGCCGGCTACGTGAACGAAACCGCGCTCTTCCGCAACCAGTGGCAGTTCCGCCCCGAGTCGGGTGAGAACGACCAGGACTTCAAGGCCCGCATCCGGCCCACGTTCCGCGCCCAGCTCGGTACCGCCAAGCAGGAGCAGCTGCTCGTGCCCGCCGCGGCATGGGGATACTTCGCCGTCAACAGCGAGGGCGAGAACCTCGTGGTGTGGAAGGACGACACGCGTACCCAGGAGTGGCTCCGCTTCCACTACCCGCGCCAGCGCAAGGCGCCGTTCCTCTCGATCGCCGACTTCTTCCGGCCCATCGATTCGGGTGAGACCGACTACGCCGCGTTCCACGTCGTGACGATGGGAACCGCGGCGAGCGCGCGCGAGAAGGAACTGTTCGCGGCCGACAAGTACCAGGACTACCTGCTACTGCACGGCCTCTCGGTCGAGATGACCGAAGCGCTGGCCGAGCTCTGGCACCGTCGCATCCGCGAGGAATGGGGCTTCGCCGGCGAAGACGGCCCGACCCTCACCGGGCTGTTCAAGCAGCAGTACCGCGGGTCGCGCTACTCGTGGGGCTATCCCGCGTGCCCCGACCTCGACGACCAGACGAAGGTCGCCGAGCTGCTCGAGATCGAACGCATCGGCGTCTCGCTCACCGAAGAATTCCACCTCGTTCCCGAGCAGTCGACAAGCGCCATCATCGTCCCCCACCCGGAAGCCAAATATTTCGTGGTTTAGGGGAGATTGGCGAGACGAACGCAAGGAGTTACGCGACCGTGATCGACTTGTCCAGGTAGACGTCTTGGATCGCGTTGAGGAGCGCGATTCCTTCGGAAGTCGGGCGTTGGAAGGCTTTGCGGCCGGAGATGAGACCGGTGCCGCCGGCGCGCTTGTTGATCACCGCGGTGCGGACCGCCTCGGCGAGATCGGACTCGCCCGAGGACGCGCCGCCGCTGTTGATCAGCCCCGCGCGGCCCATGTAGCAGTTCGCCAACTGCCAGCGGGTGAGGTCGATCGGGTGATCGGTGGTCAACGAGTCGTAGACGAGCTTCGACGTCTTGCCGTAGCCCGAGAACGCGTTGTACCCGCCGTTGTTCTCCGGCAGCTTCTGCTTGATGATGTCGGCCTCGATCGTCACGCCGATGTGGTTGGCCTGGCCGGTGAGGTCGGCGGCGACGTGGTAGTCGATGTCGGCCTGCTTGAAGTCGGCATTGCGTAGGTAGCACCACAGCACGGTGAACATCCCGAGCCGGTGCGCCTCCGCGAACGCGACCGCCACCTCTTGGATCTGGCGGGTCGCCTCGTCGGAGCCGAAGTAGATCGTTGCGCCGACCCCCGCCGCACCCAGGTCGTAAGCCTGTTGCACGGAGCCGAACATGATCTGGTCGAACTTGTTCGGCAGGGTCATCAGCTCGTTGTGGTTCATCTTCACGATGAACGGGATCCGGTGCGCATACTTCCTCGACATCGCGCCCAGCACGCCGAACGTCGTCGCCACCGCGTTGCAGCCGCCCTCGATCGCGAGCTCGATGATGTTCGCGGGGTCGAAGTACTTCGGGTTCGGGGCGAACGACGCGGCCGCCGAGTGCTCGATGCCCTGGTCGACGGGGAGGATCGACACGTGGCCCGTCCGGGCGAGCCGACCGCTGCCGTACAGCTGTTGCAGATTGCGCAGCACCTGCACCGGCCGGTCGCTGATCGACCAGATCCGGTCTACGAAGTCGGGCCCGGGCAGGTGGAGATCTTCTTTGGGGATGCCCTTGGAAACGTGGGTGAGCAGTGAGTCGGCGTCGTCGCCGAGCAGTGATGCGATGTCCATCGGAGGATCGTACGCGGAGAATCCCGGCCCGGCCACCGAGGGCGCGCCTACGGGCGCAGTACGGCGCGGGCGACGAGATCGGTGCCGAATGCGGTGAGGATCGCGAGGTAGAGGAGTCCGGTGGCCGCCATGACTGCCGAGTAGTACCGCTCGCGGAGCGCGGCCCACGTGAGGCCGATGAGCCCGATCGTCAACACCGCGCAGCCGATCCAGATCCAACCGAGCACCCCGTGGTAGCCATCGGCCACGACGCCGTTGATCACCTGCACCATGCCGGTCGGCCAGAGGAATACCGCGATCTCGAACGGCCACGCCAGCGCAGTCCACGCCACCAGCTCCTTGACCGGCCCGCGGGGCAGTCCGGGCTGCACGAGATACCAGTGGCCGAGCAGCATCGCGTCGCTCACACTGCCGAGGAACACCGCGCCCACGACGAGCCGCGCGACCGCGAGCACGTAGGGACCTCCCGCGAACTGCGCGGCGGCGAGGAGCCCGATGAAGCCGGCGACGGGTGCGATCAGGTCGAGGACCGGCGCGAACTCCGCGCCCCGCTCGGGAGCTTCATCTTCTTCGCCGGCGCGACCGATCATTGCCGAGACCCGCGCCCGGCGTGCGGCGCGCACCTGCTCGCGCCCGGACACTCCGGCACCGCGGCGTTGGACCGAAGCGACGAGCGCGATGACTGTTCCGGCGACGCATGCGATCGAGGCGAACGCGGCGACGATGCGCGCCGGCCCGAGGTCGCCGGTGAGGAACACCGCGGCCGCGCCGGCGGCGAACGTGCCGAAGACGAGACGGATCAGCCAGCCGTAGCCCAGGCTCACCTCGCGGCGGCGCGTCGTCACCCAACCGAACAGCAGCCCCCCGGTGGCCCACTGCAGGAGAAAGGTCGCAGCGTCGAGCTTCACGCAACGATCGCGATGTCGCGCGGCGCGACGTTGAGGCGTACCGGGCCATCGGTGGTCGCGACGACGATGTCCTCGAGCCGCATGCCGAAGCGTTCGGGAAAGTAGATGCCCGGCTCGACACTGAACGCGTAGCCGGGCTCCAACGCCCGGGTGTTGCCGGCGACCATGTACGGATCCTCGTGGGCCTCGGCGCCGATTCCGTGCCCCACCCGGTGCACGAAGTTTTCGCCGAAACCCGCGTCGGCAATGACGCTCCGAGCCGCCGCGTCGACCTCCTCGCACGGAGTACCGACGGTCGCGGCCCGAACACCCGACTCCTGCGCCGCGACGAGCACCGCATAGACGTCGCGCACCTCGTTCGGGGGCTCGCCGACGTGGAACATGCGCGTGATGTCGGAGCAGTAGCCGTCCATCGTGCCGCCGAAGTCGCAGAGGACGAGGTCGCCATTCGCGATCGTGCGCGTCGCCGTTGGTTCGTGGTGCGCGCTCGCGGCATTCGCACCCGCCGCGACGATGGCGAAGTTGGAGCGCTCGTGGCCGGCGGCGAGCATGCGGTCGACGAGCTCGCGGTGAACCGCCAATTCGGTCCGTCCTCCGAATCCGACGGCACGCATGTCGCGCGCAACTCCGTCGACCGCGTGCGCAGCACGAGTGAGAGCCGCGACCTCGTCGTTGTCCTTGACCATCCGGATCGGTGCGACGACTTCGGACGCGCGCGAGAACACGCACGACGGGACGGCGCGCTGCAGGTCGAGGAGGAAACGCGCCCAAGTGTGGTCGCCGATCGCAACCCGGCGGGCCGAGCGCCGGATCATTCCGGCTACCAACGCGACCGGGTCGTCGGTCTCCTCCCACGTCACGATCCCGAACAGCTCGGGTCGGCGCCGGACGCGCGGTGCCTCGAGGCGCGGGACGACGAGTTGGGCATCGCCGGTGCGCGGCAGCACCAGCATGGTCAGCCGTTCGAGCGGCATGGCCTCGTAGCCCGTGAGGTAGGGCAGGTCGGGACCCACCGACAGGAGCAGCACATCGATACCGAGCTCCGACATGCGCGCCCGCACGCGCTGGATGCGGCCGCCGTAGGTCACGCGTCGATCCCGGGGAGCCCGTCGATGCTGACGGCGTTCTTCTTCCGGCGGTACTCGACCACGCCCTCGGCGCCCTTCGACTCTGCCCAGTCGAGGAGGCGCCCGCGATCGTCGACGAGGTCCATCATGGGGACCGCGTAGCCGCACGAGGTCGTCACGCGCTCGACTGCGATGTCGATGATCGACCGGGCGCCCGGGAGGTCCGGAAACTGCGGGGCGAGGGCGTCGAACTCCGGCGAACCGACCGGGTGCGCGCGGCCGCGACCGTAGATGCGGGAGATCCGCGGGTTGCCGCTGAACGCGCACGCCATCAGCGTCACGCGGCCGTTCTCACGCAGATGGGCGATCGTCTCGACGCCGCTTCCCGTCAGATCGAGATAGGCGACGCGGTCGGCAGCGAGGACCCGGAACGCGTCGTATCCCTTGGGCGACAGATTCACGTGCCCGTCGCCGCCGCTCGGTGCGGTGGCAACGAAGAACATCGGTTGTTCGCACCACCACTGCGCGAGATCGGGAC
>JAUZEI010000231.1 GCA_030839105.1 Actinomycetota bacterium | reverse complement strand
TTGCCTCCATGCGGTCGCGCAGCACGTCGAGGTCGTCGGCCATGAGGTCGAACGGCGCGGTGCGGCCGTCGGTGCGGGCTTCCGCGTCGAGGACGAGTACGAGATGCGTGCCGCCGCGCATCTCGAGCTCCGCGATCGGATCGGTTCCGCGGGCTTCGTGCACCGAGCGCAGACCCAGGTCGCGGTAGAACGCGAACGATCGGGCGACGTCGTGCGTTGCCAACGCCACGTGGCCGATCCACAATGCCGGCCGGTCGTCTTCGGCTCGAACTGGCGAGAGGTCGTCCACGCCGTGCAGTGTGACAGGTGATGAGCGAACAGACCACACGCAGGCCGAACATCCTTCTCGTCGTCTCCGACCAGGAACGCCAGCGCGGCTGGCTGCCGCCGAGCGTGCAGTTGCCGTGGCGCGACCGGCTACGCGCCGAAGGTCTCGAGCTCACGCAGCACTACACGCACAGCTCACCGTGTTCGCCGTCCCGCGCCTCGCTGTTCACCGGCCAATATCTCCCGCAGCACGGCGTTGTCGACAACGTGATCATGCCCGAGCACAAGGAGCTGGATACGTCGGTGCCGACGGTCGGATCGATCCTGCGCGACGCGGGTTACCGGTCGAGCTATATCGGCAAGTGGCATCTCTCGCAGTCGGCAACGCCCGACATGGCGGCCTACGGGTTTGCCGACTGGGAAGGCAACGACCGTCACTTCATGGGTTGGGCCGGCACGGGTGTGCACTTCGATCCGATCATCGCGGCCAACGCCGCGTCGTGGTTGCGCGCGAACGCCGCGACAACCGAAGCGCCGTGGTTCCTCACGGTTGCGTTGGTGAACCCGCACGACGTCATGTGGTTCCCGATCGACCAACCCGGCTACGACGAGCGCCACCCCGACGAGGTGCGTCGCGCTCGCCAGGTCCTCGAATGGGCGAAGTGGAAGGACGACGACGTGTTGCCGATCTTCGACACGTCCTACGAGGAGGTATGCGAAGACCTCCCGCCGAACTTCGGCGACGAACTCATCGACAAGCCCGCCGCGCACCGGCAGTGGCGGTGGGACCAGCAGCACGGACTGTGGGGGTACATCGACCCGGGCGACAAGAAGGCGTGGCTACGGCATCTCGACTACTACGTGAAGCTGCAGCGGATGGCCGACGAGTCGCTCGGTACCGTCCTGGGCGCGCTCGAGGAGTCGGGCGCGTACGACGACACGATCATCGTCTTCACCTCCGACCACGGCGACATGTGCGGTTCGCACGGCCTGCGTTCGAAGGGTCCGTTCGTATACGAAGAGATCATGCACGTGCCGTGTTACGTGCGTGTACCAGGTGTGACGCAGCCGGGTTCACAGTCGGACGCACTCGCGACCCACGTCGACCTCGCCTCGACGATCTGCGCGCTGGGTGGCGTCGATCCGTCGAACCAACCGTCGCTGAAAGGCGTCGACCTCGGGCCGGTGCTCGAGAATCCCTCGGCGTCGGTTCGCGACCACGTCTTGTTCGCGCACGACACCGCGCACACCGACGAGATCAACCACACGCGCTACGCGATCCGCGCGTTCTTCGACGGGCAGACGAAGTACGCGCGCTACTACGGGGTGGGCGGCGGCAAACCCGGAACCGGTCTGTGGGGAAAGGATCCCGGCCACAAGCTGTTCGACGTCGACGCGAGCTTCGCCGATCAGGAACACGAGTGGTACGACCTGCACGACGACCCGTACGAGCTCGTGAACCTCGCGCACGACGCTGGCCGCCGGACCGAGCTGCACGAGAACTACGAGCGGCTACTCGAGTACGAAGCCGCCGAGTTCTCGTCGTAGCGGGCATCTTCCGGAGGGCGTTCAGCTCTTGAGGATGTACTCGCTCAGCGGGTAGTTGCGCATCGTCGCGGGGTCGTACAAGAGCTTCGTGCTGTCGAGCATGACGCGGATGTTCTCGCCGAGCTGCTCGTTCGAGGTCGCGCCGAAGAAAGTGTGCAGATTCGTGACGTGCTCGACGCTCGGCCACGCCTCCTCGACGATCGCGCGCAATCGGGGCGCACCGGGTGTCACCGCGCGCGCAACCGCGTTCCGCACGTATCGAGCCCGCGGCTGCATGTCTTCCGACATCGTCGACTGGTGGCTGTACCAGTGACCGTAGAACGTCTCGTCGTCGACACCCTGCGGTTTGTCGAAGACGGTGAGCGTGATGATGCCGGGCGAACGCGTGCCGTCGGGCCAGTCGCGTGGCTTCGAGTGCTCGTTGTCGCCGTATTCGCGGAACAGCGACTCGGTCACGAGGTAGCCCGCAAGGCGGACGCCCGCCGCCCGCAAGACGTCTTCGTACGACACGCGCCCGTCGTGGGCATCGAGCCAAAGCGAAACGCACGCCCGCACCGGGAGCTCGTCACTGGGTACGGGGACCATCGACTGCAACTGCGCGTGCTCGTCGTCGAGATCCATCTGCAGCGCGTGCGGTTCCAACGTGAGGAGCTGCGGCGCGACCTCGTCGAGGAAACGCCGGCGGAGCTCGGCCGGGTCGACCGAGGGCCGCTCGTAGACGAGATACACGAGCTTCTCCATAGGGCAGCGAAGCTACTCCGTCGCCTCATGACGTCGACGCTGAAGTCGCGTACGCTCCCGGCCATGAGCACCAAGAATCTCGAACGCGCCTTCGCCAGCACCCGGTCGGTCCTCGCCAATGTCACCCCCGATCAGTTGTCAGACCCGACGCCGTGCCAGTCGTGGCAGGTCCGCGAATTGATCAACCACTTCGTCGGCGTCAGCTACTGGTTCGGCGACACGGTGAACAGCGGCGTCGCGCCACCGCTGGCCGACATCGATTACAGCGGCGGCGACATGGTGGCGAAGTACGACGCCGGTATCGAGCAGGCCGTCACCGCGTTCGGCGCACCGGGCGCTCTCGACCAGATCCTCGAGCTGCCCTTCGGCAAGTTGCCGGGCGCGGTGTACATCGGCATCGCGACCACCGACGCGTTCACGCACGGTTGGGATCTTGCCCGGGCGACGGGTCAGTCGACCGATCTCGATCCCGAGCTCGCGGCGGAACTGCTCGAAGGTGCGCGCGCGTTCCTCCAGCCCGCGTTTCGCGGCGAGGACACCAAGAGCCCCTTCGGTCCCGAACAGGCGCCACCCGCCGGCGCCACGAATGCCGACGCGCTCGCGGCGTTCCTCGGCCGCCAGGCGTAGGCGTCGCCCCGCCTCACTCGGGGCCGAAACCCGATTGCGACGATTCTCCGAGCGTCGCCGTCGACAGAACCACGCCGACCGTCGGCTCGTGCGCGAATGCGCACCCGGGCCTACGGGCGCAGCCGGTCGCGTACCTCGGACGACATCGGCACCTCGCCCCGCGCGGCATACGCCTCGGCGCGCTCGGCGATGCGATCGGCTTCGTAGAGGTAGTTCGTCATGATCGCGAACGAGTGCGCCCGACCCAGTGGTGATGTATCGGCCATCCAGTCGATCCGCTCGACCGATGCGCCGTTGGAGAGGTGGAAGTTCGCGACCGGATCGAGGGCGCGGCCGTCGGGCGCGGAGGTGAGGTAGCGCGCGCACAACGCCAGGAGCGCGGGCCGGATCGCCTCGTCTGTATCCCAGTCGGTCGCGGACAGCCGTGCCAGGGCGCGTGCCGGTTCGGCCGGAAGGAGCTCCAACTCCGCGTGCGTGAGGCCCGCCCCATCGGCGTCGAGCGCGGCCTCGACCCACGTCCGGAAGTTGGGGATCGGCGACAACGTCACGAAGCGACGGAGTTGGGGAAGGTCCAGGCGCAGCGCCTCCACGACCTGTTTGATCAACGCGGTACCGAGGTTCACCCCCGCGAGTCCGGGCTGGCAGTTCGAGATCGAATAGAAGACGGCCGTGTCGGCCCGCTCGATGTCGACATCGGGGGCGTGGGCGTCGAGTAGGGGCGCCAGCTCGGTCGCGATCCCGACGGTGAGCGCGATCTCGACGAAGACCAACGGCTCGTTGGGCATCGCCGGATGGAAGAACGCGTAGCAGCGGCGGTCGGAGTCGAGCCGGTTCTTGAGATCGTCCCACGAGCCGATCGCGTGCACCGCTTCGTACGCGATCAACTTCTCCAACAGCGCGGCCGGCGCGTCCCAGGTGATGCGCCGCAGCTCGAGCAACCCGACATCGAAGAGCGTCGCCAGTTGCGCCCGGAGCTCGCGGTCGAGGTCGGTCAACTCGACGTCGTCGGCGGCGACGCGCAGGCCGTCGGCGCGCAGGTCGACGAGGAACTTCACGCCGCCCTCGAGTCCGCTGAAGAGGCCCAGCAACCGGTCGGCGGGCGGGATGAGCACGTCCCGCAGCCGACGTTCGTCGGTCCGGCGGTTCTGCCCGAACCGGAGCGCGGCGACCGCGTCGTCGACCTTGCGCGGATCGGTCCAGAAGTCGCGGGCGAGCAGGCGCAAGAAGTTGTGGCGCCCGTCGTCCGCCAGCGCGATGTACGCGTCGGCGACCGCGGCCGCCTCCGCGCGCTGCGACATCGTGTCGTGCAGCTGCA
>JAUZEI010000188.1 GCA_030839105.1 Actinomycetota bacterium | reverse complement strand
TCCGACACGGTCGGCCAACGCAACGAAGGCTCCGGCCCCCACACGAGCACGACATCGCGCCCGAGCCGGCCGGCGGCGAACGTGATCTCGGGCCAATCGATGACGCGTTCACCGTCGTCCGACCAGTGCGCGTTGGGTCGCGTCTGCTGCAGATCCATGTGATCGGTCAGATCGATGGTGGTGAACTCGTCGGGTTCGGCGAGTTGCTCACGGAGCGCACTCACGGCGCCCGAGCCCGCGACACCGGCGTCGACCCAGCCCGAGAGCGCGACGACCATGATCGGTTCGTGCAGTTCCGGCCAGCGATCGACGTTCAACACTCCGCGCATCGTACGGCGCCCGGCGGCTAGGTTCCGCGCTCGTATGCAGCTGCGCATCTTCACCGAGCCTCAGCAGGGTGCGACCTACGACCAGTTGCTGGCCGTGGCCCAGCAATCCGAGCGGCTGGGCTTCGACGCCTTCTTCCGCTCCGACCACTACCAGCGCATCGGCGACGGCGACCCCGGGCCGGGCTCGACCGACGCGTGGCTGACCCTTGCCGCAATCGCACGCGAGACGAGTCGGATCCGCCTCGGCACGCTCGTCACCCCCGTGACGTTCCGCTTCCCGGGACCGTTGGCGATCCAGGTCGCGCAAGCCGACGCGATGAGTGGTGGCCGCGTGGAGCTCGGACTCGGTGCCGGTTGGTACGACGCCGAGCATGCCTCGTACGCCATCCCGTTTCCTCCGACCGGAGAACGCTTCGCGATGCTCGAGGAGCAACTCGAGATCGTCACCGGACTCTGGAAGACGCCCGCCGGGGAGCGTTACTCGTTCAATGGGAAACACCACTCCGTCGTCGACTCCCCCGCACTCCCGAAGCCGGTGCAACAACCCGGGCCGCCGATCGTGATGGGTGGCTGGGGCACCAAGCGCACGCCGCGGCTCGCGGCGCGCTACGCCGCCGAGTTCAACATGCCGTTCGCTCCCGTCTCGTACTTCCGCGAGGGCTGCGACCATGTGCGTGCCGCGTGTGAAGCAATCGGACGTGATCCCGCGACGATGAAGTTCACCGTCGCCACGGTCGTATGCGTCGGCCGCGACGCCGAGGCGATCGCACGCCGCGCGATCGCGAGTGGGCAGGATCCCGACCACGTGCGCGACGGCGCGGCCGCGGGGACTCCCGGAGAGGTCGTCGAGCGCATCCTCGAGTTCGGCCGGGAGGGCGCCGAGACGGTGTACCTGCAGTACCACACCCTCGACGAGTCGGATCACCTCGATCTGATCGGCGAGGAGGTACTGCCGAACGTAGGGAGCGTTTCGTGACGGTGCGCTTCGGTGTGCACACCGGCCTCCAGCACACTTCGATCGACGATCTGCAGTCGCTGTGGCGACGGATCGAGGAGCTCGGCTTCGACTGGATCTCGATCTGGGACCACTTCTACGCGGCCGACGCGTCCGGTGACGCGCACTGCCTGGAGGCGATCACCGCGCACACTGCGCTCGCCGCGACGACCGAACGCGTGACGTGCGGGTCGCTCGTCTACTCCGCGGGCTACCGCCACCCGGCGGTTCTGGCCAATGCGATGGCGACGCTCGACCAGGTCGCACACGGCCGGACCGTGCTCGGCCTGGGCGGAGGTTGGCTCAAGGGCGAGTACGACGCGTACGGCATGCCCTTCGGCACGCCCGGCGAGAGGCTGAGGATGCTCGAGGAGTACGTGCATTGTGTGCGCGGCCTGTTGACGCAGGAACGTACGACCTTCGACGGCGAGTTCTTCCATATGCGCGACGCTCGCTGCGAGCCGAAACCGGAGCAGGCACGGTTGCCGATCTGGATCGGCGGTGGCGGGGAGAAGGTGACGTTGCGCATCGCCGCGCAATACGCCGACGGATGGAACGTGCCCTTCATCGCCCCCGACGCCTGGGCCCACAAGGCGGGCGTACTCGACGCGCACTGCGAACGCCTCGGCCGCGATCCGATCGAGATCACGAAGTCGGCGAACGTCGGGCTCGCCTTCACCGAGGAGGATCTTCGCCGTCAGTTCGGTGCGATGTCGAAGGCGGTTCGGCCCGGCGTCCTGTCCGGTGCCGTGCAGGAGATGGTCGACAAGGTCGGCGCGTACGTCGATGCGGGCGCGAGCTATGTGATCCTCGCGCTCCGCGCGCCGTTCGATCGCGAGGGACTGGAGCGCTTCGCCGCCGAGGTCCTTCCCGCGATCAGTGCGTGATCGTGTGATCAGCAGATCGCGCCGCGCCGGGCGCGCGCGTCAGTATTGAGAGATGCCGAGCCCGAGTCCCGCAGGTGAGCTGCGTTTCGACCCGCTCACCCGCGAATGGGTCAACATCGTCGGGAGCCGCCAGACCCGGCCGAACCTTCCGGCGAGTGGATGCCCGTTCTGCGTCGGTGGACTCGAGGCACCCGACCCCTACGACGTGCGCTGGTTCACCAATCGTTGGCCCGCCCTCGCGCCCGACGCGCCCGTCGACTTTGCCGGCGCCGAGGCCGCGGGTACGACGACCGTGCCCGCGGTCGGGGCGTGCGAAGTCGTGTTGTTCTCCCCCGATCACGACGAATCACTTTCGACTCTGCCCGTCTCGCAGGTGCGAAAGGTGATCGACGTCTGGGCCGCCCGCACCGAAGCACTGCTCGCGCGGCCCGAGGTCGAGTACGTCCTGGTGTTCGAGAACCGCGGCCGGGAGGTCGGCGCGACGATTGACCACCCGCACGGGCAGATCTACGGCTACCCGTTCGTTCCGCCCGCGCCGGCACGCGAGGCCGCCGTCGCCCGCGTGCACGGCTGCGTGCTCTGCGCCGAGATCGAGGCCGAGGTCGCGGCGGGTGCGCGCGTCGTCGCGACACGCGGCGACTGGGTCGCGTGGGTGCCATACGCGTCCGGCTACGCATACGGGTTGCGCATCGCGTGCCGCGCACATCACGGATCGCTTTCCGCGCTCGACGACACGATGCGCGACGGCCTCGCGGGGCTGCTCGTCGACGTGCTCTCTCGCTACGACCGCTTGTGGCCCGCGCCCGAGCGGCGGTATCGCTTTCCGTACCTCTTGTGGTTCCATCAGGCCGCGGCGGCCGGCGGCGCGGAATGGCATCTGCACGCGCACGTCGCGCCGCCGCTGCGTGCGGCGGGAATTCCGCGGTTCGTCGCGTCCGGTGAAGTCGGGAGCGGAACGCTGTCGAACCCGGTCGTGCCGGAAGCCGCCGCCCAGGCGCTCCGCGACGCGTGAGCGCAAACCCGACACACCGCTTCCGTGCGCCGGGGCGGGTGAACCTGATCGGCGGCCAGGTCGACTACCACGAAGGCTGGGTCGTCTCG
>JAUZEI010000171.1 GCA_030839105.1 Actinomycetota bacterium | reverse complement strand
TCGCGTATTGGAGCGGCATGTCCCAGCCGCCGAACGGCGTCATGCGCGCGCCGAGGGCCCGGTGCTGCGCGTCGAGCGGACTGTGGCGCAACGGGGAGTTGTTCACGCGCTCTCGGCCGCGGCGTCGGACGCGACGGATCGCGGACGGCGGCCGAGGTCGAGCGGCACGGGTGCCGGCGCGATCGTGAACGGTGCATCGTCGCCCGCGTCGGTGTCGACAAGCTGCGACGGCGGCTCCAAGCCGTATTTCACGAGCAGATTCAGGTAGTCACGCTGATACAGCACGCGGATCGAGACATCGGGATGCAGCTCGACCAACCGGCGGGCCTTGCGGTTCTTCTTGGTCACGAGCTTCTGGTTGAGCGTGGTGATCTCGATGTAGAGGTCGTAGGCCGGAAGGTAGAAGTCGGGGGTGAACGCCTGCACCGGCCGACCGTCGCGATCGCTCTCCAGCGTGAAGGTGCGCGGCTCGTAGTCCCAGGCGATGCCGTAGAAGTCGAGGAGCTTCGCAAACTGGCGCTCGGAGTTGTGCGCGAACCGGACGACCTCGTGCGGGAGGACTTCGCTTTCGATGACGCTCTCCCGTCGTGTCAGCGCGCGGCCGCGCGCGTGGTGCCGTCAGTGTCGGTCGGAAACGCGAGCTGCACAGCTTCGGTGATCGTGTTCTGCAAGGGCTGCAGCTCGAGCACCATGCTCAGCACACCCTGGCCGCCGCGCAGCAGATCCATCACCTGCTCGTCGCTCTGGGCGAGCACGACGTTCGGTCCCTGCAGGACGATGCGCACCGATGCGAGGTCTTCATCGAAACCGCGCAGCGACTCGACGGCTTTGCGCGCCGACTGCAGCGAGATCCCGGCGTCGAGCATCTGCTTGATGACCTTCAGCTCGACGAGATCGCGGTACGAGTAGAGGCGTTGCGTGCCGCTGCCGTTCGCGTCCATCACCGACGGTCGCACGAGCTCGGTACGCGCCCAGTAGTCGAGCTGGCGGTAGGTGATCCCGACGATCTTGCAGACCTGCGGACCGCGGTAGCCGGCCTCGGACATCGATGCTCCCTCGCAACTACTTCTTCGTGGCCGCACGCCCGACCAGGTGACACGAGTGTAGTTACATCGGAGTAGAACCGTAAACCTGAAGCTTTCGCATAGGTATGTCGCTCGCCGCGCCGACCAGGAACCTGGCCCGCCCTCGTGGCACCGCCACTCTGGTCGGCTCCGCTGCCGTTCCCGTGCCCTCGGTTTCCCGGATCGGCGCCCGAATATCACTCGGCGGCGCAGCCGCCATTACTCACTGCGCGAAGTTCACTGCGCGAAGTCTTCGGGGGTGACGTTGTCGAGGAATTCGCGGAACTGCTCGACTTCGTGTTCCTCTTCATCGGCTTCGAAGAGCACGCCGGCCTCGTCGAGGACGGCCTCGTCGGCGAAGATGGGCACTTCGGCGCCGAAGCGCACCGCGAGCGCGATCGCGTCGGAGGGACGCGACGAGATCCGCGACTTCGTGCCGTCACGGTCGAACTCGATCTCGGCGTAGAAGGTCCCGTCGTGCAGTGCGGTGATCTCGACCCGTTCGAGCTTCACGGCCATGCCGTCGAGCACCGTCTTGAACAGGTCGTGGGTCATAGGCCGAGGCGTCTCCATGCCCTGCAGCGCGTACACGATCGCGGTCGCTTCCGGGGATCCGATGAAGATCGGGAGGAAGCGGGTGCCGTCGTCTTCGCGCAGGAGCACGATCGGTTGATTCGTCGGGACCTCGACGCGTACGCCGATGAGTGAAAGGCGAATCACGGCTCCTCCGCGGGCACGAAATTCACCCTACCACCGGGCTCCCGAACCGAATCCGGGCGCCGGTACAGATCGTCCACGTAGGCGTCGGGCCTCGTGACGAGGGTGTCGCGGTCGGCGGCCACGACATAGGGGACGTTCCGGTAGAGATCTCGCACGTGGAGTCCGTACCCCAGCACGTATTCCGAACCCAACTCGAATCCGACATAGTCGACCGGCTGCGGAACGATGCGCCGCGACGGCCGGTCGAGCAGGGCACAGGTCGCGAGGTGCCGCGGCCCGCGCGCGGAGAGCTGCGTCACGAGGTACGCGAGTGTCAACCCCGTGTCGACGATGTCTTCGACGAGCACAACGTCACGGCCACCGATGTCGGAGCCGAGGTCTTGGAGGATCCGCACCCGCCCGGAGTCGGGCGCGAATCGCGATATCGACATGAAGTCGATATCGACCCTGACTGTAGGGATGGCGCGTGCGAGGTCGGCGAGGAAGATCAAGGCACCCTTGAGCACACCGACGAGCAGGACGCCGTCGGGATGGTCCCGGGCGATCGCGCGTCCGAGGCGGCGGACGTGGTTCTCGATCGCGGCCCGGTCGAGCAGAACCGACGCCGTCACCTCGGTCCGGCCGTCAGCATCCGGGCCGATACATCAGACGGTCGGCGTCAGACGTCGAGGCATCAGTTGTTGAACGTGCGCCGAACGGTTTGGCGTAACACGGCGGTCCGCAGCCGGCGCCCGAGACCGGCGAGCTCGCCGAGTGTCTCGGAAGTGCGCGCCTGCGCCTCCGGGTTGCGTTGCCGGCGGTACGGCAGCAGGACCTGTTCGAACAGGCCGGCTTCGCGTTCGGCGAACGCTCGGTACATGCGCAGATGGCGAGGTTCGATCCCGTGTCGCATGAACGCGCCGCAGACGCGTGCGATCGCCAGCGCGTCGTCATCGAACAGCACCCGTTCGCCGATCGACTGGCTCGGCAGCACCAGTCCGTACTCCTCGAGCCGGGCGAGATCCTCGTCGGTCATGTTCGCGGCGCGGGCGAGCTCGGCGCGGGTGAGGCTTACGCCGCTCTCGGCGGAGTTGAGATCTTCCGGGCCGTCGTCGTCGCGCACCTGCGCGGACGCGGATTGGGCCTCGGCAGTCTGGGCGGCCCGCTGCGTCTCTTCGAACAGTGCATCGACGGTGGCCGGATCGGGTGCACGGTCAGCGCCGGGAACCTCGGCCGCAGTGTTCATGGTGAATCCCCCGTCGCGGTCGACCTCGTCGAGCCGCTCCTTGATGACCTTGAGCGGCAGGAAGTGCTCGCGCTGTTGGCGCAAGATGAAGCGCAAACGTTCGACGTCGGCGGCATAGAACTTGCGGTATCCGGACGGCGTTCGTTCCGGGTCGACGAGACCTTGGCTCTCGAGGAAGCGGATTTTGGAGATCGTGATGTCGGGAAACTCGTCGCGCAGCTGGTTGAGCACGTCGCCGATCGAAGAATGCGTGCGTTTCGCCATGCTCAGGCGTCCCGTTCTCCGCGATCGCCACCGATGACGAAGCTCAGGCGGTAGCGCCCGATCTGCACCTCGTCGCCGTACTGGAGGGCGGCTTCGTCGACGCGGGCCCGGTTGACGTAGGTGCCGTTCAGCGAGCCGACGTCGCGCAGGGTGTACCCGTCGCCGTCGTGCTCGACCACGACGTGGCGCCGCGAGACGGTGATGTCGTCGAGGAAGATGTCGGAATCCGGATGGCGGCCGATCGCGATCGACGGCTTCTCGAGCCGATACGACGAGCCCGCGTTCGGGCCGTGGCGGACCACCAGCATCCCGACTCCCGGGGCCAGGCCGTCGAGGTAGTGGTCGAGCTCGTCCTCTTCGGTCGCGGCCTCGACCGCCGACAGCGTGAGCGTGGTGTCCTCGTTGTCGCCCAGCGGAGCCCCGCACGACGAGCAGAAGCGCGCGTCCTCGGGGTTCTGATGACCACACCGGGCGCAAAGCACGTTGCCAGGCTACCGGCGCAGGTGAGGGGCCACAACGCCGCGCTGGACGTCAACCGGAGGGTGAACGTCGAGACTTGGCAACGCTCGACTTGGCATCAACCTTCGGTGAGCGCCCGGTACGCGGCCGCGTCCAGCAGACCGTCGACCTCGCCGGCTTCGCCGACCTCCATCTCGAACATCCAGCCCGCGCCGTACGGATCCTGGTTGACGAGCTCCGGCTGCTCCGTGAGGGCGTCGTTCACCGCCGAGACCACGCCACTCACCGGCACGTAGACGTCGGAAACCGACTTCGTCGACTCGATCTCACTGACACTCGCGCCCGCCACCGCGTCGAGACCGACGTCGGGCAGCTGGACGAAGACGACGTCGCCCAGGCTGTCCTGTGCGAAATCCGTGATGCCGACGCGCGCGACGGTGCCCGTCAGTCGCACCCATTCGTGCTCGGGGCTGTAGCGAAGTTCGTCGGGAACGTTCATACGCCGAAGCGTAGCTACCGGGTGAGCTCTGCAACCTGACCGGCGTAGATGGCGACTAGGCGACGCGCCTCGACGTCGCTCGGGCCCTCGGCCCAGATGTGTGTGATGGCCAGCTCCGGGTCGGGCAGCACGAGCGCCCAGCCGTCGGGGTACACGATCTTCACGCCGTCGACGAGCACCGTGGGAAAGTCCTTGGCGCGCTCCATAACGCCGCGCATCACGGTTCCCTTGCGCTCCCAGGGAGTGGGCACGACGTCGTGGGCGACGTAGGTATCGGGGACCTCGGCGACGACCGACGACAACGCGCGTCCGCTCGACGCGAGGAGATCGAGCAGGTGCACGAGTGTGGCCACCGCGTCGTATGCCGGCAGGAACGTGGGCCAGATGAATCCGCCCTCCTGCGATGCCGCGAAGTCGACCTCGCCGCTCCCGGCGACCTCCATGAGGTGCGATGCCGACAGCTTCGTCCACACGATCTCGGAGCCGTTCTGCAGCCCGAGCCGTTCCGCCTCGCGGCTCACCGAAACGGGCAGCGCGAGTCTCGCGCCCGGACGTTCCTCACAGACGAGTTTCACCAGTGCAAGCAGCGCGTGTTCCGCGGAGAGCGGCACGCCCTGGTCGTCGATGATCGTCGCGGTCTCGCCGTCGGGATCGAAGACGTAGCCAAGGTCGGAACCCGACGTGCGCACGAGGTCGCCGATCGCCTTCACCCGCGTCTCGTGATCGTCGCTCGTGCCCATCGCACCGCTCGTCGCCGCGAAAGGGTTGACCGCGAGCACGCTTGCACCCAATTTGGCGAGCACATTCGGCATGAGGATCGATGTTGCACCGTACGAGTAGTCGAGCACGACCTTGAAGCTGCGCCGGCGTAGGCGCTGCGGCTGCACGCTCGCTTCGAGCGCGGCCGTATAGAACTCGATTGCTCTCGGCGGGAAGACGATGTCACCGATGTCGCCCGCGAAGGCGCGTCGGAAGTCCTCGCGGTACAGGAGCCGCTCGATCTTGCGCTGCGCGCCCTCGTCGATATCGGCGCCGTACTCGTCCATGAACCGGATCTCGACGCTGTCGGCATCACCCGAGGCGAGCCGCACGCTGATGCCGCCCTGCGCCTGTTGGGTGCGCACCTGGAACCGCGTCAGCGGCACGGTCGACAGTTCGAGGTCCATGACGTGCACACCACTCAGATTCAGACCCGCGATCAACGCGCGCTTCAGCGCACGGGCAGAGCGGCTCGTGTCGCGGCTCGTGCAGACGACGGAGCCCTTCTTCAGCGCGGTTCCGTAAGCCATCGCCAACCGGACCGCGACCTCCGACGTGATGTCGACGTTCGCGAGCCCGCGTACACCGCGCCGACCGAAGAGCGTACGCGCGCCCTTGCTCTCCCAGACGATCGACGACGTGACGAGCGCGCCGGCCTCGACCATCTTGAACGGGTAGACCTTCACGGACGGGTTGATGATCGCGTGGGCACCGATGAAGCACTCGTCGCCGATCACGACGTTCTCCTCGACCCGCGCACCGTCGCGGATGTCGCTCGCCCGTCCGACCACCGCGCCCCGCAGGCGCGCGGACGGGCCGATGTAGACGTGGTCGTGTATGACGCATCGCTCGAGCTCGGCGTCCGCCTTCACGACGACGTCGGTACCGAGGACGGTGTACGGCCGGAGCACCGCCCCCGCCTCCACGCGCGAGTTGTCGCCGATGAGCACCGGTCCGTAGACCTCGGCGTCGGGCGACAGGTCGGCGCCCTCTCCCAGCCACACGCCCTCGCGCACCTCGAAGCCCGGCAGCTCGAGCTGCATCCGGCCGTCGAGGATGTCCTCATGGGCACGCCGGTACGCCTCGAGCGTGCCGACGTCCTCCCAGTAGCCGTCGATCACGTGCCCGAACATCTTCTTGCCGTTTTCCAGCACCGCGGGGAACACGTCGCTCGAGAAGTCGACGACCTCGCCTTCGGGGATGTAGTCGAAGATCTCCGGTTCGAGCACGTAGATGTTCGTGTTGATCGTGTCGGAGAACACCTCGCCCCAGGTGGGCTTTTCCAGGAATCGTTCGATGGAGCCGTCTTCGCGCGTGATGACGATGCCGAACTCCACAGGGTTCTCGACCCGCTTCAACGCGATCGACGCGAACGCGTCGGCGGCGCGGTGCGCCTTCATGACCGAACCGAGGTCGACGTCGGTCAATGCGTCGCCCGCGACGACGAGGAACGTCTCGTCGAGCGCGTCCATGGCGTTACGCACCGAGCCGGCCGTACCCAGCGGTGACTCCTCGGTGGCGTACTGCATGCGCACGCCGAACTCCGACCCGTCGCCGAAGTAGTTGCGGATGTGGTTCGCCAAGAACGCGACCGTGACGACGATGTCGTCGAAACCGTGCTTCGCGAGCAGCCGGACGATGTGCTCCATCATCGGCGCGTTCGCGATCGGCATCATCGGCTTGGGCTGGTTGCTCGTCAGCGGACGGAGTCGCGTCCCCTCGCCGCCGGCCAAGATGACAGCCTTCATGAACCAACCTCCGCGGCACCGTGTGCCATCCGTCCTTCCCGCAGCGCGACGCGCGCCGCGGGTACGTACTTCGCCGCCGCGAAGTACCCCAGAATTATCCCGCCTATCGCGAATCCCCAACCGGTGAAGTTGAAGAACGTCCGCACCGACTCGGCGGCGTCGGCGATGAGGAACATCGGCAACGCGACCATGAGCGCGAGCGTGCCGGCTTTGCCGGCCCACACGACATCGATACGGCGCGCGCCCGCGAGTCCGAGCCCGACCGTTGCGACCGCGATCAACACTTCGCGCGCGAGCACGATCCACAGGATGACATTCACGCCCACGGGAAGTCCGAGACCCAGGAGACCGACTGCGGCGGCAACCAGCAACACGCGATCGGCGGTGGGGTCGAGCACCTTGCCCAACTCGCTTCCCTGATCGAAGTGCCGGGCGATCCAACCGTCGACCCAGTCGGTGGCGCCCAGGACCGCGAGCAGGATCGCCGCGCCGCGGCGGGCGGGGTGCGGCTCCCACAGCATCCAGAGAAACACCGGGACGCACAACAACCGGGCCACCGAGATGAGATTCGGAATGGTGAGAACCCGGGATCGAGCTGGACCCATCGTGGCCCAGCGTACGGGTTACCGGTCGAGACGTGACTAAAGGCCGGCTGTTCCACCCTCGGCGCGCGGGTCGGAGCCACAGAGGTAGCCCGGTCCGAGGCACTGGATGGCGTGCGCGATGCCCGGACCGTGGCGATAGCCGCGGACGACCTCGATGTCGTGGCCGCGGCGGCGAAGATCGTCGATCCAGGCCGGATCGAAGTGGTCCTCCATCGAGATGCGACCGGTGCCGGGGTCGATCGTGAACCGCGGCGCGCTGATGGCACGCTGAGGGTCGTCTCCGTCGACGACCATGCGGACGATCAACTGCGTGTGCGTCTGCGCCTGCCCGTGACCGCCCTCGCTCCCGAACACGAGCCAGGGTCGGCCGTCGCGCATCGACATCGCCGGGATCAGCGTGTGCAACGGCATCTTCTCCGGGCCCAGGCCGTTCGGATGGGCGTCGTCGAGCACGAATGCCGAGCCGCGGTTGTGCAGGTTGATCCCCCACTCCCCGACCCGCAGACCCGAGCCCGCGCCGCTGAAGTTGGACTGGATGAGGCTGACGAGCATCCCGTCGCGATCGGCCGCGCACATATAGATCGTGCCGCCATCGGGCTCGCGCCGCGGCCGGGCGTCCACCGCCCGCTCCGGGTCGACGCGCGCGCGCCGCGCCGCGATCCACCCGTCGTCCAGAAGCCGCTCCGGCGGGGTCGTCATCGCGTCGGGATCGCCGAGGTACTCGCGGCGGTCGGCCAGCGCGAGCTTGACGGCTTCGATCAACAGGTGTTGGCGTGCGGGTCCGTCCGCGGCGCCGAGATCGAGACCGTCGACGATGCGCAGCGCTTCGAGCGCGGTAACGCCCTGGGTCGGCGGCGGCATCTCGAGGACCTCCACGTCACGAACGATCGCGCGCAG
Organism: Actinomycetota bacterium; assembly: GCA_030839105.1. GTDB lineage: Bacteria > Actinomycetota > Acidimicrobiia > IMCC26256 > PALSA-610 > PALSA-610. Next base: position 1,869 of record JAUZEI010000171.1, on the reverse strand, counting down.
TGGATCGACCCATGCGCCGGCGTGCGCCGCGACGTCGGCCGACGTCATGCAACCGCCCGCGAGCTGCAGACGCGCCGCGATCGCCTCGCCGATCGGGCCCCGGTAGTACGCGTCGGGACCATGGTCGGCGAGCGCGCGGATAGTGCGGGCGAGCTGGGGCTGGCGCATCCAGTCGCCGGCCGCGACGTCGCCGTAGTACTCGTGGAAGTCGGGCAGGTCGAAGTGGTCATAAAGGAACGCGCTCTGGGTGAAGAACCAGGCGCCCCGTTTGGTGAGCGGGAAGCCCTCTTCGGCGTAGTGCAACGCGCGCTGCGCGAGCTCACCGAACGACTTCGTGGCGAACTTGTCGATGAGCGTGAACCACGCCTCGACCGCGCCGGGAACGGTGACCGGATGCGGACCGAACGTGGGCATCTCGTTTTGGCCGGTCTGATCGCGGACGAATTTCGAGGTCGCGCCCGATGGCGCCCGACCCACGCCTCGATACGCATGCAGATCGCCGGGATCGCCGTTCCACACCATGGCGAGCAGGTCGCCTCCGAAGCCGCACATGTAGGGAGTCACGACCGCGAGCACGAAGTTCGCGGCGAACGCGGCGTCGATCGCGTTGCCCCCCTCGGCCAACATCGCGGCACCGGCCGCGGACGCCAGATAGTGCGGCGTGCACACCGCGCCGTTCGGATACGCCCGGGATTCTTGCAGCCATACGCTCACGGCCGCCGACGTTAGTCACGCCGGCCCACCGCGCGACCCCCCAACGCGGCCGAAAAGGCGCGGAGATCGGATAGCTAGTGTCGCCGCATGGAGTTCAACCTCGCCGACCTGTTCGAAGCCGTCGCCGACACCGTGCCGGACCGGACCGCGGTGGTCGCCGGCGAACGCCGCCTGACCTACCGGGAGCTCGACGAGCGCGCGAACCGGGTCGCGAACTACTTGCGCGACGTCGGCGTGTTGCCGGGTCAGCACGTCGGCATCTACTCCTTCAACCGCGCGGAGTGGGTCGAATCGATGCTCGGCTGTTTCAAGGCCCGGGCGGTCCCGATCAACGTGAACTACCGCTACGTCGTGGAGGAGCTCCGCTACCTGTTCGACAACGCCGATCTCGTCGCGCTGATCTTCGAAGCGGAGTTCGGACCGCAGGTCGCCAGCGTGCTGCCGGGCGTGCCGAAGCTGAAGCACCTCGTACAGCTCGACGACGGAACGGGCACGGTGACCGAAGGGCTCGACGCCGTCGAGTACGAGCACGCGGTCGCGGTCGCGCGGCCCACGCGGGACGCACTGGTTCCCCGCTCCCCCGACGACCTCTACCTGCTCTACACAGGTGGAACCACCGGTATGCCCAAAGGCGTGATGTGGCGGGCCGAGGACATCTTCTTCGCCGCGATGGGCGGCGGGAACTACGGCGGCCCCGGTATCGAACACCCGCAGGACATCGCGAAGAACATCAGCGCGACTCCCGGTGTGAGCTTCGCGCTCGCGCCGTTGATGCACGGCAATGCGCAGTGGTCCACATTCGTCGCGCTGTTCGGTGGCAACGCCGTGGTGTTGAACGCGAGCCGGAAGTTCGACGCCGACGAGATCTGGGATCTGGTCGAGCGGGAAGGCGTGAACGTCATCTCACTGGTCGGCGACGCGATGGCACGTCCGCTCGTCGACGCGCTCGCGCACCGGACCGCCCCGCCGTCGCTGTTCGCCCTCGTGTCGGGTGGCGCGATCCTCTCTCCCGTCATCAAGCAGGAGTTGAACGACCGGGCGCCGAATGTCGCGGTGGTCGACGCGTTCGGCGCGTCGGAGACGGGCGCGAACGGCGCGGTCGACGTGACCGAGAAGGGCCCACGCTTCGTGATGAACGAGTGGACCACCGTGATC
>JAUZEI010000113.1 GCA_030839105.1 Actinomycetota bacterium | reverse complement strand
GGTTCCGACTCGGCGCACCACCGGAACCGGCACGAACGGCAACGGCGGCTCGTTCCGGCCGAGCGGCGGCGCCGGCGCGCCCCTCGGAGCGACGCCGTGAACCAACCGGTGATCGCCCTCGTCGGTGTCAACAAGGCGTACCGATCGGGCAGTCTCTCCGTACAGGCACTCGACGATGTGAACCTCACGATCCACGAAGGCGAGTTCGTTGCGATCGTCGGTCCGTCGGGGTCGGGCAAATCGACGTTGATGCACATCATCGGATGTCTCGACGTACCGACGTCCGGCGTCTATCTCCTCGGCGGCGAGGACGTCTCCACACTGGACGAAGATCGCCTCGCCGAGATCCGCAACCGCCGGATCGGATTCGTGTTCCAGCAGTTCAACCTCCTGCCGTCGCTTTCCGCGTGGCGCAACGTCGAACTGCCGCTCGCATACTCGGGGCTGCGACGCCGCGAGCGACGCGAACGGGCGATGGCCGCGCTCGAGCAGGTCGGCCTCGGCGATCGCGTCGATCACCGTCCCGGTGAGCTCTCGGGTGGCCAGCAGCAACGGGTGGCGATCGCCCGCGCGCTCGTCACCGAACCCGCGCTGATCCTCGCCGACGAGCCGACGGGCAACCTCGACTCCGCATCGACGGACGAGATCCTCGGTCTTCTCGATGATCTGCATGTCTCGGGCCGCACGATGGTGCTGATCACCCACGACCGCGAGATCGCCGCCGAGGCCCAGCGCCGGGTGCGAATTCGCGACGGGCGATTGACCGCCGACGTCGAGGCGGTGACGCGGTGAATTGGCTCGACACCCTCCGAACGGGTCTCGAAGCGATCCGCCTGCATCGCATGCGCTCGGGCCTGACGGTGCTCGGAATTCTCATTGGAATTGCCGCAGTCATTCTCACGGTCGGGTTGGGCGAAGGCGCGCAATCCGACGTCAGAGCTCAGATCAACTCGCTCGGTAGCAACCTCTTGATCATCTCGCCCGGCAGCTCGACCAGTACCGGGGGCGTCCGGGGTGGGTTCGGATCGGCCTCGACGCTCACCACCGTCGACGCCGAGGCGCTCGCCTCGAGAACGGTCGCACCCGACATCGCCGCCGTCGCACCGACGACATCCACGTCGGCATCGTTGACGGCATCGTCGACGAACTGGACGACAAGCGTGGTGGGGACGACGGAGTCGTGGCTGGGGGTGCGCGCCCGGACGCTGCAGAGCGGCCGCTTCCTGGGCGCGGCCGACGAGACGAACGGTTCCCCGGTGACCGTGTTGGGTTCGACGACCGCCGACCAGCTCTTCGGCGGGACCAGCGCGGTCGGTCAAACGGTGACCGTCAACGGTGTTCAGCTACAGGTCGTCGGCGTGCTGACATCGACCGGATCGTCCGGAACGTCGAACGACGACGACGTCGCGATCGTCCCGCTCCGAGTCGCGGCCCAGCGGCTGTTCGGCGGAGCCACGCGCACGAGCGTGGCGATGATCTACGTGGAAGCGTCGTCGGGATCCACGTTGTCGGCCGCGTACCAGGAGGCACAAACCGAGTTGCTCGCCATCCACAACATCGCGACCAGCACAAGCGCCGACTTCACGATCACGACGCAACAGTCGCTCCTCTCGGCCGCGACCTCGGTCGACAAGACGCTCACCGTGCTACTCGCCGGCATCGCCGGCATCTCACTCCTGGTCGGTGGCATCGGCGTCATGAACATCATGCTCGTGTCGGTCACCGAGCGCGTGCGCGAGATCGGTCTCCGCAAGGCGCTGGGCGCGCGTCCGCGGGTGATCCGGCGCCAGTTCCTCGTCGAGGCGTCCGTGCTCGGTCTCGCGGGTGGGGTGCTCGGTGTTCTCGTCGGTCTCGTCGGCGCGACGATCCTTCCGCATTTCGTGTCGTCGAGCGTGACGCTCTCGCCCACTGCGTCGGCCGCCGCGATCATCGTCGCGATCGCCATCGGCGTGGGATTCGGTGTGTACCCGGCCGCCCGCGCCGCCCGCCTCGCACCGATCGACGCGCTGAGGTCCGAGTGACGATGCCTTCCGGTTCCCGCCTCCGCCGGATGCGACCGCTCATCGCGCTGGGCACCGTTGTGCTCGTGGTCGGGCTCGGTGTGACGACTGCAGTCGCGCTCGGCTCGTCCAGTGGCCACGCGTACCGAACGGCGACGGTCACGCGCGGCACCGTCGCGCAATTGCTGCACGGCACCGGAACGATCCAGCCGGTTTCGCAGGCCTCGGTCGCCTTCCCGATCGCCGGCGTCGTCGCGACCGTCGCCGTGACGCCCGGCACCGAGGTCACAGCCGGGCAGACGCTCGCCACGCTCGATGCGACGTCGTTGCAGCAGGCCGTGGTCGCCAAGCAGGCGGCGCTCGCCGCCGCGAACCTCACCTTGTACAAGGCTTTGAACGGCCAATCTTCAGGCTCCAACGGAGCGGCCGGCGCGGGCAACACGAACACTGCTGTCGGCTCGGGCGCGCCCCAACCCTCCGCCGACACCTCGGCCGCGCAGCAACAACTCCTCGCCGCGCAGAAGACCGTCGACGATTCCATGGCGACTGCGCAGGCCTCGTTGCAAGCCGCGAGCGAAGCATGCGGGACGTCGACGCCCACGACACCGCACTCACCCCGGAAGCCGCCGACGGGACCGTCGTCGCCCGGAACGGCGTCGCCCGGAACGGCGTCGCCCGGAACGGCGTCGCCCGGAACGACCGGGGCGGCGCCGTCGCCCACCTCTACGACATCGACGATCACTCCGGTCGCATCGAAGCCGGCGACGACCGGTCTCGGAACTCTCGCTTGCCTGGCGGCGCAACAAACGCTCTCCACCGATCAGCAGGCGTTGTCGACGGCGCAACAGGCGCTCGCCCGTTCCGAACAATCGTTCGAACGGCTCCTGACGTCGTCGGCAACTGCCGCGGGCTCCTCGAGAGCGGCGTCCTCCTCGTCCTCATCGTCCTCCTCGGCGACGTCGGCACCGAGTGCCGCGCAACTCGTCGCCGACCAGTCTGCGGTCGACGCCGCCGCGACCGACGTGCTCGCGGCTCAGGAGAGCGTCGCGCAGGCGACGATCACCAGCCCGATCACCGGAACGGTCGCTGCTGTCGGCATCCAGGTCGGCCACTCCGTGACGGCGTCATCGACAACGTCGGCCGTCGTCGTGAGCGGTGGTGGCGGGTACGAGATCTCGACGACGGTCAGCGTGAATGACATCGCCAAGCTGAAGGTCGGCGATGCGGCCACGGTCGTTCCCGATGCGACGAGCCGGACTTTGAACGGCAAAGTCGTGTGGGTCGGCGCGGCGAGCGGCTCCTCGACATCGACGAGCTATCCGGTGGTCATCGGTCTGACCGGATCGCCATCCG
>JAUZEI010000010.1 GCA_030839105.1 Actinomycetota bacterium | reverse complement strand
CGGCGGCGAGAGGTTACGCGGTTCCGGTGAACAGGAGGCGGAGCGCGAGCGACCAGTGGACGTGAGCGGCAGCGGAGCCGACCGGTAGGCACAACATGCGCTTGTCGCGGGGCCGCGCGTAGGTTGCAGGCCATGGGACCGCTCACAGGAATCAAGATCGTGGAGTTGGCCGGGATCGGACCGGGGCCGTTCGCCGGCATGTTGTTGTCGGACATGGGTGCCGACATCATCCGGGTCGACCGGGCTCAGCAGGTCAACCCGGCGCAGTTCGACAAGCCGAATCTCGAACCGCTCTACCGGGGCCGGCGGTCGATCGGCGTCGATCTCAAGAATCCCGAGGGCGTGGAGCTGGTGCTCCGCCTGGTCGAAGGCGCCGACGCCCTGTTCGAGGGCTTTCGCCCCGGTGTGACCGAGCGACTCGGCCTCGGCCCCGACGTCTGCCTCGCTCGGAACCCGAAGCTCGTCTACGGACGGATGACGGGTTGGGGCCAGGAGGGTCCCATGGCGATGGCCGCGGGCCACGACATCAACTACATCGCGCTGGCCGGCGCCCTCGCGCACTTCGGGCGCGCCGACAGCAAGCCGACCCCGCCGATCAATCTCGTGGGCGACTTCGGCGGGGGCGGCATGTTCATGGCGTTCGGGCTCGTGTGCGGAATCCTCGAGGCGAAGGCGTCGGGTGAAGGTCAGGTGATCGACGTCGCCATGGTCGACGGCACCGCCACGTTGATGTCGATGATGTGGGGTCTGAAGCAGCTCGGCGTCTGGAAGGAACAGCACGGCACCAACGTGCTCGACACTGGCGCGCCGTTCTACGACACGTACGAGACGAAGGACGGCAAGTACATCGCGCTCGGTTCGCTCGAACCGCAGTTCTACGCCGAGCTCATCACGCGGCTCGGCCTCGGAGGCGACGACCTCCCCGCGCAGATGGACCCGAATGGGTGGGACGCGCTGCGCACCCGATTCACGGACCTCTTCAAGACGAAGACGCGCGCCGAGTGGGACGAAGTCTTGCTCGGCAGCGACGCGTGTTACGCGCCGGTGCTGACGATGACCGAGGCAACCGACGACGCGCACATCAAGGCGCGCCACACGATCATCGAACGCGACGGCGTCCCTCAGCCCGCCCCCGCGCCGCGCTTCTCCCGGACCGCCGGCGAGGTGCAACGTTCGGCGCCCTGGCCGGGCCAGCACACCGACGAGGCATTGGCCGACTGGGGAATTTCCGGCGCCGACCTCACGAAGCTACGGGAGAACGGCGCGGTCGCATAGCGCGATCACCGGTCTGAGCCGCGCCTCGAGCGTTTCGGGTTCGGGCGCGGTGACGGTGACGTGTCCGACCTTGCGGCCCGGGCGCGCGGCCTTGGCGTAGTCGTGGAGGTGCGCGCCGGGAATGCGGAGGATCGCGTCGCGGTCGGGCATCGCGCCGATGCAGTTCACCATCGCGCTCGGCCCGCGCGGGGCGGTCGAGCCGAGGGGCATCCCCAGGATCGCGCGCAGGTGGTTCTCGAACTGACTCGTCTCCGCGCCTTCGATGGTCCAATGCCCGGAGTTGTGCACACGCGGTGCAATCTCGTTGGCGAGCACGACGTCGCCGAGATCGAACAACTCGACGCAGCACACTCCGACGTATTCGAGGTCTTCGAGCAACGGGCGGATCGCTGCTTCCGCGCGCTCCTGGAGCGCGTCGTCGAGGCCGGGCGCGGGCGCGCGCGTGAGGCGGAGGATCCCGTCGCGGTGACCGTTCTCGACCGCCGGCCAACACCTGATCTCACCGTCGCGGGCGCGCACCGCGACGATGGAGAGCTCGCGGTCGAAGGGAACGAAACCCTCGAGGATGGACGCAACCGCACCGAGCCGCGGCCAAGCGCCGTCGACGTCGGCCGGATCACGGAGCACGGCCTGGCCCTTGCCGTCGTAGCCGCCGCGCCGCGTCTTGAGGATCGACGGCAAACCGATGATGTCGACGGCGGCGTGGAGATCGTCGAGGGAGTCGACTGCGACGAAGGGCGCCGTCGCGATCCCCAGGTCGCGGAGCTTGGTCTTCTCCACGATGCGATCCTGCGCGATGTCGAGCGCCTCCGGCGGCGGGTACACGGGTGCACCGGATTCGAGCGCGCGAGCGGTGGCGGCGGGGACGCCCTCCCACTCGTAGGTGACGACCGTTGCGTTGGTGGCCGCACGCAGCGCGGCCGCCACGTCGTCCAGTGCGCCGACGATCAGCTCGCCGACCGCGCCTGCGGTTGCGCCGGCGCCGGGATCGAGGAATGTGAATTCACAACCGAGTGGGATCCCGGCCAGTCCGAGCATCCAACCGAGTTGGCCACCACCCAACACCGCAACCCGCGCCTGCACGCGGGGAACGATACTGATCGGCTTACGCCTCGAGCGCGAACGGCACCATCTCGGGATCGACGAGCGCCGGTTCCTCGAGGCGCAACGACTCGATCTTGTCGAGTGGACGCTGCAAGGCCCGATGGCGGGTCGTCATCAGGGCGGAGTACTCCTTGGCGACGCCGTCGAAGCGCTGCTGCACCCGGTCGAGCTGCGTCGAGTATTTCTCCCACTGCAGCGAGAAGTCGCGCAACAGACCGAGGATCTCGTTGGAGGTGCGCTCGAGCCGGAAGTTGTCGACGGCCTGGCGGACCACCGCGAGGATCGCGTACAGCGTGAGCGGCGAGCACAGCACGATCTTGTGCCGCATCGCGTCGTCGATCACGTCGCGGTCGTGGGTCTGAATGAATCCGTAGACCTGCTCGTTCGGGATGAACAGCAACAGACAGTCGACGGTTTCATCACTCTCGTCGAGGTAGCCGCGGGTCCTCAGCTCCTTCACCCGGTCCCGTACGTCGCGCAGGAATTGATCGCGGTAGCGCGCCCGCTCGACGTCGTTGTCGGCTTCGAGGTGGCGGACGTAGTTGTCGAGCGGGAACTTGACGTCCATGTGCATCAACAGTCCCTTGGGCAACAGGAACGTGTAGTCGGGCCGGCCGGCGCTCGCCAGGGTCGCCTGTTTGCGATAGTTCACGCCCTCGAGAAAACCTGCGAGGCGCAGCACGTCCTCGGCCATGCGTTCGCCCCACTGACCGCGCACGCGTGAGTTGGCGAGTGCTTCACGTAACTGTTGCGTGTGCTCGGACAGGGCGTTCAGGCCCTCGTGCTGGCGCCTCAGCTCGTTCGAGAGCTCGCCGAAGGCCTTGTGCCGATCGTGTTCGAGCTCGCGTACGAGCTCGTTCACCTTGCCGAGCTCGCCCGTCATCGAGACGAGCTGTTGATCGATGAGACCCTTCTTGCCGTCGAGCTCGGACGTGGCTCGCAGTCGCTCCTGCTCGAGCAGTGTGCGATTGGCTTCGAGCAGGCGTGTCACGAGCTCGTTGGTGTCAGGAGGCGGCGGTGTCCGGACCCGGTTCCGGGTGCGGGCGGCCGCCACGGCGTAGGCGCCCGCTCCGCAACCTCCTACGAGCCCGAAAACCACGCCGAGTAGCAATCCGATGACCATGAGTCGACCCTAACGAGGGGGTGTGACACTCACGCATGTCGGCGCCGGCGCGGTCCGCGCCATCGCGCAGCGATCAAGACGCGGACGATGGCATCGCGGTGGTGTCGAGGATCGGGATCGAGTCGTCGCCGAGGACGGACGCGATCAGGGTGCGTGCGGGTCCGCGCCGCTCCTGTTCGTAGCTGGCCACGTTCTGGTTGAACCCGGCTGCCGCGTCGGCCCGCGCAGTGTCGGCGAGGAATGGGCTCAGGGCCGTGAGCGCGGCGGCGCTGTTGCGCACCCGCGGCGACGCGGAAGCGGTGGCTACGAGGCGGCGGGCGACTGCCTCCACATTGTTCGCCGCACCGACCTGAGCGGCTACTCCCGAGTGCGTGCGCGAGTCGCGCCACTGCGCGAGGGCGCCGTCGACATCGCCGACGAGTGCGTGTACGGGACCTGCAATGGGCCGCAGGCCGTCGTCGACCTTCGACAACAGCTCGTATCGATGGTCGAGGCGGGATGCAAGCACCGACCACGAGGAGTCGACGTTGCGTTTGGCCTTCTGAAGATCGGGACGCGCGCTGAGCACCGAGGATCCGGCACCCACGACGGCGGCCACGATCAGGACGGCAAGCAGCACGCGTACGACGCGCAGCACGTGCATGGCATCAGACGCTAGTCGTGCAGGACCGCCATATCGGTCATGGGGCGGGCGCCGAATTCACCCTTTGACCTGCCGGAATTCGCCGACGAGAAGATCCGCGGCACCAGCGACGGCGAAGAGTTACCGGGATAGGGTCGTGGGAGCGGAAGGAGCTCGCGATGGCACGCATCGTCGTGATCGGCGGCGGGATCGGCGGACTGACCAGCGGCATGCTGTTGGCGCGTGACGGGCACGACGTCGCCGTGTTGGAGCGGGACGGCGCTCCCCCTCCCGAATCTCCCGACGAAGCGTGGAACGGCTGGGAGCGGCGCGGGGTCAACCAATTTCGCATGATCCACCTCTTCGCCCCGCGCTTTCGCGCGCTGCTCGAATCCGAGCTTCCGGACGTCGTCGCCGAGGCCGAGGCGTTGGGTGCGATCCGCTACAACCCGATGCGCCTCGTGCCCGAAGAGATGATCGCCGGGTACCGCGACACCGACGACGAGTACACGATGGTGTCCGCCCGTCGTCCGGTCATGGAGTCCGCGCTCGCGCGCGCGTGTGCGAACACACCCCGGCTCGAGGTGCGCCGAGGTGTGACCGTCTCCGAGCTGCTCACCGCCGGCGAGCCGACGAACGGCGTTCCGCACGTCGTCGGTGTTCGGACCGACGCGGGCGAGGAGCTGCGCGCCGATCTCGTCGTCGACGCCGCCGGCCGGCGCTCGTCGCTGCCTGCGATGTTGACCACCATCGGTGCGCGCGCGCCCGAAGAGGAGCTCGAGGACTCCGGCTTCATGTACTACGGACGCCATTTCCGCTCCGCGGACGGGACGATCCCGCCGCTCATGTGCGGCATCTTGATGCCCTGGGGAACCGTGTCGACGCTCACGCTCCCATGCGACAACGGCACGTGGGGTCTCGGAATCATCGCGAGCGCGAAGGACGCGACGATGCGCGGGCTGAAGGACGTCGACACCTGGATGCGCACCTGGCGGTCGTTCCCGTTGGTCGCGCACTGGGCCGAGGGCGAACCTCTTGACGATGACGTCGCGATCATGGCGAAGATCGAGGACCGGCACCGTACGTTCGTCGTCGACGGTTCGCCCGTCGCAACCGGGGTGCTCGCGGTCGCCGACTCGTGGGCGTGCACCAACCCGTCGCTCGGGCGCGGCGCGTCGATCGGCTTCATGCATGCGGTGGCGTTGCGTGACCTGTTGCGCGTCGCGTCCATCGACTTCCCGATGGAGCTGGCCCAGCGTTGGCACGAAGTCACCGAGGCGACCGTCGAGCCGTATTACCGGGCGACCCTCGACTTCGACCGCCACCGGCTGGCGGAGATCGACGCCGGAATCGAGGGCAAGGCCTACGACCCGGGTGATCCGCAGTACGAGATCGCGCAGGCGCTCCAATCGGCGGCCGGTAAGGACCCCGAAGTCTTTCGTGCCTTCTTGAAGGTCGCGGCCGTGCTCGCGTGTCCGGAAGAGGTGCTCGCCGAGCCGGGCATCTTCGACAAGGTCGTGGAGCTCGGCGCGGGTTGGCGCGAGGAACCGGTGTTCGCACCGACGCGCGAGGAGTTGTTGGCCATCGTGGCCGGTTGACGAAGGGGGACTGCATGCAGATCGATTCCGGTGGCGTGACACTCGATGTTCAGGTGGAAGGAGTCGGTCGCCCGGTCGTCTTGTTGCACGGTTTTCCCGACACGAAACGGCTGTGGTCGAAGCAGGTTCCCGCGTTGGTCGACGCCGGGTTCCAGGTGATCGTTCCCGACCAACGCGGCTACGGCGCAAGTGACAAGCCGGCCGACGTCGCGGCGTATTCGATCCCGTTCCTCGCCATCGACGTGACCGCGATCCTCGACCACCTCGGTCTCGAGCGCGCGCACGTCGTCGGGCACGACTGGGGTTCCGCGGTCGCGTGGGCGACGGCATCGTTCGCCCCGGAACGCGTCGATCATCTCGTCGCGTTGTCGGTCGGTCATCCGACGGCGTTCTCGGGTATGGGCATGCTGCAACGCGAGAAATCCTGGTACATGCTGCTGTTCCAGTTCCGCGACATCGCCGAGCAGTGGCTCACGATGAACGACTGGGCGAACTTCCGCGAGTGGTCGCAGCACCCCGACACCGATGCGGTCATTTCCGATCTGCAGCGCGACAAGTCGTTGACGCCGGGCCTCGACTGGTACCGCGCCAACATCCCGCCGCAGGCGTTGATCGATCCGCCTCTGGAGCTCCCGCCCGTGCAGGCGCCGACCATGGGTATGTGGAGCAGCGGCGACTTCGCTTTGCTCGAGGAACAGATGAGCGGGTCGTCCAAGTACTGCGCAAACTCGTTCCGCTACGAGCGCGTCGAGGGTCCCGGACACTGGATGCAGTGGGAGGCGCCCGATCGGGTGAACGCACTCCTGCTCGACTTCCTGCCGCGGTAACTGGCGAAGGTCGCGCACAGTGGTGTAACGCACGCGTCACGCGTCCGCGACAGGCGCTGTGGACGATGGGCGAGTGCACCGTGGGTTGGTCGCCGAGCACGCGACACGCATCGCCGCTCCCGGCGGTTCTTCGCCATCTCGCATTTCGAGACGAGGCGAAACCGGATGACCGGCACCGCGGTCGTCGACGGTCCGGGTCAGGAGCTGCCGGGTCACGAGCTGATGGTCTCGGTTCTCGA
>JAUZEI010000646.1 GCA_030839105.1 Actinomycetota bacterium | reverse complement strand
TCGTTCTTCGAGAGCTTCTCGATGATTCTCACCGAGGCGTTCGCGTTCGGGCGACCTGCCATCGTGCAAGGTCGCTGCGAGGTACTCACCGGGCACGCGCACCGCAGCAACGCCGCGATCCCGTACGACAGCTTCGCCGAGTTCGAGTGCGCGCTCGAGCTCTTGCGCGCCGACCCGACGCTCGCGGACGCCATGGGTGCTGCCGGACGCGCCTACGTCGAGCGCGAGTACACATGGGACGCGGTGCTCACCCGTTACGAGACCTTGCTGGAGGAGACGGTCGCCCGGGTCGGCCCGGCGATCCGGGCCGAGCTCGCCGGCTCCGACCCGAACACCGACAACAGCCGCTAGAGCGTTTCGCCGCGAAAGCCGATGCCGCGCAACCGGCCCCGCGTGTCGAGTATGAGACGCGCATGCTCGGCGATCTCGTCGTACCGCAGGTCGGGGTGATCGACGCAGAGCACCACGAGGTCGGCCGCCGCGAGCTCCTCTACGGAACAGTCGACACGCGGGAGTGGAGGACCCAACCGGGCGTCGACCGGGATGTGCGTGTCGTGCGCGCGCACGTCGGCGCCGAGCGCAAGGAGCTGTTCGACAATGGTCATCGCCGGTGATTCGCGCCAGTCGCTCGTACCGGCCTTGTACGCGAGCCCGAGCACCAGAATGCGGGAGCCGTTGACCGAGCGCCGCTCGTTGTTCAGCATCGAGATGACGCGGCTCACGACGTATTCGGGCATGCCGCGATTCACTTCGTTTGCGAGCTCGACGAAGCGGAAGCGGTGGCCCAACTGCCGCTCGACGCGCCACGCGAGATACGAGGGATCGATGGGAAGGCAGTGACCGCCCGCGCCCGGACCGGGCGTGAATCGCATGAAGCCGTACGGCTTGGTGGCGGCCGCGTCGATCGCGGCCCAGATGTCGACGCCGAGATCGCGCGCGAACATCGCGAGCTCGTTGACGAGCGCGATGTTGACGTGCCGGAACGTGTTTTCCAGCAGCTTCACGAGCTCGGCTTCACCGGTCGACGCGACCGGGACTGTCTTGTCGACGAGGCAGCCGTAGAAGTCTTCGACGACCGAGAGCGAGTTCGGACCGATGCCGGCGACCACCTTCGCCGTGTTCACGAACGTGAAGGTGGAGTTGCCGGGATCGATGCGCTCGGGGGAGTAGCCCATGAAGAAGTCGACGTCGGCCCGCAGGCCGCCGGCTTCGAGGATCGGCCGCAACAGCTCTTCGGTCGTGCCCGGGTACGTCGTCGACTCGAGGATGACGAGCGAGCCGGGTGTGAGATGGCGCGCCAGCTCGTGGCCCGCAGCTTCGATGAACGAGAGATCGGGGCTGCCCTCGATGAGCGGTGTCTGTACCGTGATCACTGCGATGTCGAAGCCCGCCAGGTCGGCGGCAGCGCACGACGGCACGTAGCCCGCGGCCCGCGCGGTGGCGACCTGGGCGTCGGAGACGTCGCCGACGTACGAGCGACCGGCCCGGAGCTCGTCGATCCGGGCGGGAGTGACGTCGTAGCCCACCACGGGGAACCCGACCTCGCACGCCCGCATGGCCACCGGCAACCCGACATAGCCCTGACCGACGACGACGACCTTCGCCTGCCGATCCTCGATGCGAGCTTTCAGCCGGCGGAGCTCCGGCGTCATCACGATCTTCCGGTGCTCGTCTCCGTGGCGACCGGGACCTCGTCGCGATCGCGCGAGACACGCACCACGAGGTCGGCGAGGAGGCCGATGGCGAAGACCTGGAAGGCGGCGAAGAACGCCAGCAGCGTGTTGGTGGTCACGCGCAGGTCGTACGTGGTGAGGTCGTAGACGAGCTTGCCGGTGCCGTACGCCAAGAGCAGGAATCCGGTCGGCAAGAACAAGCGCAGCGGGTTGTACGAGAGCACCATGCGGATGACCTGGACGCCGTAGCGGCGGGTGTCCTTGACCGGGTGGAACTTCGACTTTCCGGCGCGTTTGCCGTACTCGATCGGGATGTACTTCACCGAGTACCCGCCGGACAGGAACGTCATCGTCATGGTGGTGACACAGGAGAAGCCGGTCGGCAGATGGCGGAGGTATTGCCGCGCCACATCGGTGCGGAATGCGCGAAAGCCGGAGTTCAGGTCGGGGATCTTGGTCTTCGTGAGGAAGCTCGCGAGGCGCCGGATGAACCACTTGGCGGGAACGCGCAAGCTCTTCATGGTGCCTTCTTCGGTCGTGCGCGCTCCGACCACCTGGTCGTAACCGTCGAGCTCCTTCACGAGCTGCGGGATCGTGTCGTTCGGGTACGTCATGTCGACGTCGGTCCAGACGGTTACCCGTCCGCGCGCGGCGGCGGTACCCGCCTTGCGCGCCGATCCGGAACCCCGGTTCTGCAAGAAGCGGATGACGTGCACGTCGGGAATCGACAGCGCGAGCTCGCCGGAACCATCTGACGAGCCATCGTCGACGATGATGATCTCGTAGCTATAATCCGACGCGTCCATCGCAGCTCTCACGCGATCGACTTCCTCCCGGAGGTGCTCGACCTCGTTGAAAACGGGCAGGATGATCGACACGTCGAGCGTGTTGGGACCGCTCGAGGGGTCCGGTGACGCGTACTGGGTCATGGACA
>JAUZEI010000641.1 GCA_030839105.1 Actinomycetota bacterium | reverse complement strand
AAGAACCGACTCCGACGGCCGCGGACGTGAACCGCTTGGTGCCGCTGACAATCGAAACGCTCGCACCCGTTGGCTCAGCGGTGGGTCCGCCGGCACCGTGGGACGATGCGTCGGTCGCCGCCGGATGGCGACGCGTCAGCGCGTTCGTCCGCTCCCGTACGCTCGACCAGCCCAAGCCCGGTGAACGAGTGCAACCGACGTGGGTCTCGACCACGCCCAACGTCTTCCCGCCGCCGGAGCTACCGGGCACGTTCGCATTCGCGGCGGCCGACGCCGCGTATTCGATGGCGCCGTATCTCCTCGCACCCGACGAGGCGCTCGTCATCACGGGGCGCTGGCCCGAGTGCCGGTTCGCGAGCGTCGCGCTCTGGACGCGATACCTCCAGACGTACGACTACGCGCACCGCGCCGCGAGTCGCAACCGCGCGAGCACCACGCTCGAGCCGGACGGGTCGTTCCGCATGGTGCTCGCCCACTCCGACCCGGGTGTGCCGAACTGGATCGACACCGAAGGCAAGGGGTTCGGCATGGTGTTCTGGCGGTTCTTCTTGCCCGAGGGCGACGTGGAGACACCGAAAGCCACGGTCATGAAGCTGGCGGACGTGCGATGACGGCGGTCGATCTCGACGCCGGGCGTGCCGTCGAGCAGGCCGCGGAGCAGACGGGTCTCACCGACCTCGGCGACGACTCATGGAAGGAAGGGCTGGGGCAACTTGTCGATGCGTTAGGCGAGGAAGCTGCGCTGAACGAGTTGGGCGCGGCGCTGGTCGGGGGCGAGCTCGTCGGATATCTCGCCGACCGCATGCGCGTGTTGGACTACCGCAAGGCCCATCCGGAGATCGCCGGCGTCGACGTCGTTCCGCCGATCGTCATCGTGGGTCAGGGTCGCACGGGTACGACGAACCTGCACGAACTGTTGGCGATGGATCCCGCGACGCGAGTGCCGTTGACGTGGGAGGTCGACCATCCCGTCCCACCGCCCGAAACCGCGACCTACGACACCGATCCGCGCATCGCAGAAGTCGACGAGACACTCGCGGGCGTCGATCTCGTGTTGCCGGGATTCCAACAGATGCATCCGATGGGCGCGCAGCTGCCGCAGGAATGCGTGCGCTTCACGGCGTCCGACTTCCGCAGCATGATCTTTCCCACGCAGTACCGCGTGCCGTCGTACGCCACGTGGTTGTTGCACGAAGCCGACATGGCGCCCGCGTACCGATGGCACCGCATGTTTCTCGAGCACCTGCAGTCGAAGCACCCGGCCCGGCGCTGGGTATTGAAGTCGCCCGGTCATCTCTGGTCGCTCGGCGCGTTGCTTGCCGAGTACCCGAACGCTTTGCTGGTGCAGACGCATCGTGACCCGTTGCGGATTCTCGCCTCGTTGTCGTCGTTGGTCGCGCGCCTGCGTTCACTGGCGAGTGACGAAGCGTCGATTCCGGGTGTCGCGGCCGACTTCTCCGAGAACATCCTCGACGGTCTCGACCGTTCCGTGACCGCGCGCGAGGACGGGACGGTTCCGGCCGGGCGCGTTGTCGACGTGCAGTTCCGCGGATTCATGGCCGACCCGTTCGCGACCGTTCACGAGATCTACGAGAAGTTGGGCCTGGAGCTCGAGCCCGAGGCCGAGCAGAACATGCGCGACTTCTTCGCGGCCAACCCGTCGGACAAGCACGGCACTCACACGTACACCTTCGCCGACACCGGTCTCGACGAGGGCGTGTGGCGGGAACGGGCGCGGCGCTACCAGGAGTACTTCGACGTGCCGAGCGAACCGCTCGGCTGACGTGCCGCGCTCCCGCGGCGCGGGCTACGGCGTGACGTCGAGGCGAAGGTTGCGCACCCGGTACCCGAGTAGGTGCTGGAAGTACTGGTTGCCTTCGCGTTCGCGGAGCGCGGAACCGACCACCAGGTGGCGCGCACCCTCCTGGCCGAGATCGAGCGCAACAAACGTGTGCAGCATGTAGCGGGACGCGGCCGCGGTCTTGTGGTCGGGGTCGCTCAACAACGTGAACAGGTAGGCGAGGTCGCCGAACAGCACGGCTCCCGCGACCGCGACGGGCATGCCCTCCGCGTCCTTGGCCGCGTACAACAGCGTGCGCGCGCCGTTGGGCGGAGGACCCATGGTCGCGAGCGCTTCAGCGCCCGAATCGCGCGCGGCGAGGACGTCTTCGGCGGAGTCCATCCAGTCGAGATACCCGGCCGATCGTTCGCAGATGATGCCGGCCCGGGCGGCCTGACGAATGTTGGTGCGCACGGCTTGACGACGCTTGCCCGAAAGGTATTCGTACGGCGACATCGGTACGTCGAGCACGGCCTGGGCGCGGGTTCCCGAGAACACGGTCCGGCCCGCGGGCGGCACGAAGCTCCGCAACAACCTGTCGTCGGAGGCGCGCAGGTGCGCGATCGCGATCGGGGCGCGATGGGTTGCCA
Source organism: Actinomycetota bacterium (assembly GCA_030839105.1). Classification (GTDB taxonomy): domain Bacteria; phylum Actinomycetota; class Acidimicrobiia; order IMCC26256; family PALSA-610; genus PALSA-610. Next base: position 3,390 of record JAUZEI010000641.1, on the reverse strand, counting down.
GGAGCGCGCGACGTTGCGGGCCACGCGGGAGAGCCTTGATCAGCGTCGTCAGGCGCCGGCCCTCGGCCATCCGGCGAGCGAGATCACTCGCGGCGTCGAACTCCGGTGTGCCCCAGCGCAGGTCGCGGCGCCACCGCGACGGATCGCCGTCGACGGTCGGTTCCGGTCGGCCGTCGTCGGCGCGGGACAGCGCGTCGATCCGGTCGTTCTGCTTCGCATCGGCGCGGGCACGGGTGACGGCGGAGACTGCGGGCACGGTCGTCGAGCGCGAGTGCGCGATGTGGACGATGACGTCGTACAGGTTGCGATGGTCCACGCAGTCCGTCCGTGCTCCCGGGCCGAGGCTGGGGTTGGCGGTTCGCCCACTGAACAGTGGTTAGTCTACCACTGTGCGTGAGATCCGGCGCCTTGGTGTGCCAGGCGTCACGCTCACGGATCCATGTCATTCCGCGCGTGCGGCCCTACGAAACGTGACTGAGGCATCGTAACGTTCCCGCCATAGTGCGCACATGCGCAGAAGGCCGCAAATTTGGCGGACCGGCAACCTTCCTCCGGTCCGATGACGGGCGGCGGCGGCCGATGCCCGGAGTACCTTCTGCCGACCCAAACGGAGGTAATGACGTGGTCGTTCGCCGGCACCTGCGCACCCGCGCGCTGGTCATCCTCGGAATCTCGGCTCTGCTACTCGCCGCGTGCGGGGGCGGGGGCGGCTCGAAGCCGGCCGCCGCGCCGTCCGACAGCACCGCTCCCGGTGGCGTGACGACGACGACCGGCGGCGACACGGGCGGCAGCGGTAACGGGAAGTGCTTCACCGACCCCGGTCCGCAGAAGGCACGGGTGCGGTTCGTCAACCTCTTCACGAACGCGACCTATCCGAGCGGCGACATCGACGTGTGGCAGGGCTTCAGCGGCGCCGACTCCTGCGGCAAGAAGCTCGCGACCGTGCCCTTCGGCACCGCCAGCGACTACATGGAAGTGACGGCCGCCGATCCCTCCGGAAACTGGTCGACCATCGCCTTCGTCGCCGGCTCGCGCGCCGATGACCACCAGATCATCACGCAGACCGAGACCTGGAAGGGCGGCGAGCAGGTGACGATCGTCTTCCAGGCTCAAGATCCGAAGTCGGGCAACGGCCCGGCTTCCGGCGCGGACCAAACCTTCTTCGAGTCGCATTCCGACGTCAACCACACGCTCGACGCAGTGCCGGGCAAAGCCCTGATCGCGATCGGCGCGGCGTCGATCCAGTACGTCGTCCCGGACGGTGCGTGGCGTGCCGGCATTGCGGGCGGCGCGGGATGCCTGAAGACCGCCACCGACACCGACAACACATCGACGAGCATCGGTGGCACGTCGCAGGTCCCGTACGCGGTGACTCCGGGCGCGCTGCAACTCTCGCTGTATCCGAGCCAGCCGGGTACGTGCACCGGCAAGGCCGACTACGGCCCGGTGACGATCGATGCTGCGGCCGGGTCGCGCACCTTCGTCTTCGCGTACGGTCCCGACGCCCAGAACATCAAGCTGCTCGTCCTGCCCATCGCGACCTGATCCGCGGGCTGCCCGTGTGGGCCCTCATCGGACGAGCGCGGCGTCGCACCCAATAGCCTTGCGCACGATTTGGGACGGTCAGCGTTCCACGCGTCGCCGCGGAACTTCCCCGGCGCGCGTCGTGTTGACCGCCACGAATAGGCACGGGCCGCTGGCGCAATTGGCAGCGCGACGGACTTTTAATCCGCAGGTTCCGGGTTCGAGTCCCGGGCGGCCCACCCCACAGCGGTCCCTTGGTCTCCCCGTTTTGGCGGCCCGTGCGCTGAGCAGTTACTCTGGGTGCGACGGTAGGATGTCATTCGGTCACGCATTGCGGCCGCACCAATCGGATTTTTCCGACGGCGCGGTCATGAACGGTCACAACAGCGTCTCACGAGTAGAGCCAAGGGCGGGAATGTCTCACTTCGGAAGCAGTCGTCGGTCACCCCTATTTGCAGACGTACGGCGGGGCGGGCATCGATCCCGGGCGCGCATGGCGCTTTGCACCGCCGGAGTGTGTTTCGCGTCGCTGATCGCGACCGCGGGAGTCCACGGCGCCGCGGCGTCCACGACGGGCGTGAGCGCCGCCGCGACCGAAATCGCGCCCATCCAGGACTGCGATAAGTACGTGGCGGCGCAGGGCAAGAACTTCTTCGCCGTCGACTTCAACTACTCGACGCAGCTCCAGAACTGGGTCGTTCCGCCGAACGTGGCCGGCGGGCGGGTCTGCGTCGACGTCAGCGGCGGCCAAGGCGGGAGCGGTAGCCAGTCGGCCGGTGGCCTCGGCGGCGCGGTCAACGTGCTCCTCGGGGTGAAGCCGGGCCAGAACTACTCCATCTCCACCGGCGACATGGGTGCCAGCTCCACGACGGGAGGCGGCACTGGCGGCGGTGGCACGTTTGTGTTCAGTGCGGGCGGCGCGCTCGTGCTGGCGGCCGGTGGCGGCGGTGGCGGCGGTGCAGCGCTGTTGAGCGCGGGTGGTGGCGGCTCGACCGTCCACACCAATGGCGCGGGAGCGACCGGAAAGCCTGCGGGCACCGGCGGCGGCGGCGGTGGAACTCCCTCGGCTCCCGGCGCCGGCGGCGCAGGTGCGAGCTCGGGCTCCGGCCCGACGACATCGCCTGCTACCCGTGCGGGCGGCGGCGCAGCCGCCCCGGGCGGTGGCGGCGGTGGCGGTGGCTACTTCGGCGGTGGCGGTGGCGCGGTCGGCGCGGGCGGCGGCGGTGGCTCCGGATTCAGCTCTCCCGCCGGACAGCTGAGCCTGCCCTACTACCAGGGCCAGTGGCACGGAAGAGGACACGTCGCCCTGATCTATCAGACCGTCACGAAGCCCCCGCCGCCCCCGGATGGCGGCACCATCGTTTCCAAGGCGAGCACGGGCTACTGGCTCACCAGCGCGGGCGGCGCGGTCTACGCGTACGGAAAGGCCGCCCCGCACGGCTCGGAGGCCGGAAAGAAGCTCAACGGCCCGATCGTGGGTATGGCAGCCACGCCTTCCGGCGGCGGATATTGGCTCGTCGGGGCCGACGGCGGAGTGTTCACGCACGGTTCGGCCAAGTTCTACGGGTCGGCCCCGGGCCTTCCCCTCAGGTCATCGATCATCGATATCGCAGCCACTCCGGACGGGCGCGGTTACTGGCTCGTCGGGAGGGACGGCAGTGTCCACGCCTTCGGCAGCGCCAAGCCGTACGGATCACTCGCGGGCATACGGCTCAATCAACCCATTGTGGGCATGAGCACGACGATCAGCGGCAAGGGCTATTGGATGGTTGCCAAGGACGGTGGCATCTTTGCGTTCGGCGACGCGGCCTTCTACGGATCGACCGGCGGGATTCGGCTCAACCAGCCGATCGTCGGCATGACCGC
>JAUZEI010000390.1 GCA_030839105.1 Actinomycetota bacterium | reverse complement strand
CGTCTCCTTCAGGGCGTCGGGTACCTCTTCCTTGCTGCGAGGCAGGTCGCGGATGTGCCCGACGCTCGCCTTCACCGTGTAGTCGCTCCCGAGGTAACCCGCGATCGTCTTCGCCTTGGCCGGGGACTCCACGATCACGAGCGGTTTCGCCACTGCTTCTCCTTGCGTCTGCCGTCGTTGGGTCGTTCGGGCCGTCCGGGCACGGTTTCGGCCGGTGCAGGATGCGTGCCGACGGCCTTCGGGTCGCGGACCGTAGCCCGTCACCCTTTCCAGGGTGCCCCATCGGCCCCGAGAATCGCACATTGCGGGCAATCCGCCACTGTGCGTATCGCGTCTAGGGTTCGCCGCCGTGATCCACGCTGTGAACTGGCTCGACCCCAAGGACCTGATCGAGACCTTCGGGACGATCGGCCTGATCCTCGTCGTGTTCGTCGAGTCGGGCCTGATCCCGGCGCCCCTGCCGGGCGACTCCATCTTGTTCCTGGCCGGCGCGTTCTGTGCCACGACCAAGGCCGGCGACCCCCACCTCAATCTGGCGGCCGTCGTCATCGGCTCCTTCGTCGCCGCGGTCGTGGGCGCCCAGCTCGGCTATGCGATCGGGCAGCGATACGGGACCCGGCTGTTCAAACCCGACGCCCGCTTGTTCAAGACCGAGTACCTGGTACGGGCCCAGGAATTCTTCAACGAACGCGGGCCGCGCGCCGTGGTGCTGGCGCGCTTCATCCCGTTCGTACGCACGATCGTGCCGATCCTCGCGGGCACGGGCCGGATGCCGATGCGCAAGTACGCGACGGCCAATGTCATCGGCGCGGCGATCTGGGCCGTCGGCGTCAGCCTGCTCGGTTACTGGCTCGGCAGCTCGATCAACATCGACAAGTACCTGTATCCGATCATCGCCGTGATCATCGTGTTGTCGCTCATCCCGCCGTACATCGAATACCGCCGGCACAAGCGCGCGCAGTCTTCCGGCGCCTGAGCTCCCGGCTCATGCACTGGCGCGGCACTCGAAGCGCCGGTACAACGAGAACGGGCCGCCCCGGAGGGCGACCCGTCTCGATCCTGTTCTCGAACCGCGATTGTCAGTTGCCGACTGCAACCGCGCGCGCGGCGGAGTCGGTCGGTCCGTCGGCCTGCAGCGTTGCGCCACCGCGCTTCGAGAACAGGATCGCGACGATCAACACGACGAGTGCCGCACCCGCGATGCTGAAGCGCGCCCCGGAGTTGTCTCGCAGCGAAATGACGGCGGGCAGGATCAACAGCGAGATCAGGTTCATGACCTTGATCAACGGGTTGAGCGCAGGACCGGCAGTGTCCTTGAACGGGTCACCGATCGTGTCACCGATGACAGCGGCTCGATAGGCGTCGCTGTTCTTGCCGCCGTAGTTACCGTCCTCGATGTACTTCTTGGCGTTGTCCCACGCTCCACCGGAGTTCGACAAGAAGTTGGCCATCAACTGACCGGTGAGGATGACTGCCGCGAGGAACGCCCCGAGAGCGAGGTAGTTCACGCCGAAGCCGATGATGACCGGCGACAACACCGCGAGCAGCGCCGGCGTTGCGAGCTCCCGCAACGAAGCCTCGGTACAGATGTCGACGATGGCACCGGAGTCGGGCTTCTTCTCGCCCTTCATGATCAGTCCGTCGGCGAACTGCCGCCGGACCTCCTGCACGACGACGTTTGCGGTCCGACCGACTGCCCGGATCGCGAACGACGAGAACAAGAACGCGATCGATCCGCCAATGAGCAGACCGATGAACGTCTTCGGGTTCGCCACGTTGATCGCGGTCGCCGGGTTCTTGAACAGGTCGTTGCCGCTGAGGTTGAGGTTCAGCTGGTTCTTGATGGTCTCGATGTACGACGAGAACAACGCGACCGCGGCGATGACTGCGGACCCGATTGCGAATCCCTTCGTGACCGCCTTCGTGGTGTTCCCGACCGCGTCGAGGCTCACCATGATGCGAGCGGCTTCGCCTTCGAACTCTCCCGACATCTCGGCGATACCGGCCGCGTTGTCGGCGACCGGACCGAACGTGTCTTCCGACACGACGACACCCGTTGTCGCGAGCATGCCCATGCCGGTGAGCGCAACGAGGTAGAGCGAGAACTGGACGTCGCCGCCCCCGAGCGCGATCGCGGTCGCGATTGCACCGGCGATGGCGATGATCGCCCACACCGACGACTCCAGACCGCTGGCGATGCCGGACAGGACCGCGACCGCCGGACCACCGGTCGCGGCCGATTCGGCGATCTCCTTGACGGGCTTCGTCTCGGTCGAGGTGAAGTACTCGGTGATGCGAGAGGCGATCTGGGCGAGCACGAGGCCCGCGACCACCGCCCCGAACAACCGCCAGCCGACGTTCGAGATCGAGCCGCCGTCGGGGTTGCCGACATAGACCAACGCCAGCACGAGCGTGCCGACGATGGTGAGGATGCCGGCGGCCAGGAAGCCACGGTTGATGGGCGCCATCGCCGACTTGTCCTTCTCGGTCGCCTTCACCGCGAAGACGCCGACGATCGAGGCGAGCACGCCGATGGCGCGGGCCGCGAGCGGGAACAGCGCCCCGGCCGCCCACAGCGCGGGCCTGTCGGGAAAGATGGCCTGGAACGCAGGCACGCCGAGAATGATCGACGCGACCAGGGTGACCTCGTACGACTCGAAGAGGTCGGCCGCCATGCCCGCGCAGTCGCCGACGTTGTCGCCGACGTTGTCGGCGATGGTCGCCGGGTTGCGGGGGTCGTCCTCGGGGATACCCGCTTCGACCTTGCCGACGAGGTCGGCGCCGACGTCGGCCGCCTTGGTGAAGATGCCGCCGCCGACGCGCAGGAAGAGAGCGAGCAGCGATCCACCGAAACCGAAGCCGACGAGGATCGCCGAGCTCGTGTTCTGGAACCCGATCATGATCAGCGACGCGCCGAGGAGACCGAGCCCGACGGTGAACATGCCCGCGACGCCACCGGTACGGAACGCGACCTGCAATGCGGCCGGCATCGAACCCCGCTTGGCGGCAGCCGCGGTACGGACGTTGCCGCGCACCGCCAGGCTCATCCCGATGAACCCGGTGAGTCCCGACAAGAAGCAACCGAGGACGAACGCGCCCGTGCGGAACAGACCCGACTGCGCATACGACAACGCGACGGTGCCCGGATGGAGCGCGAGGTTGTCGGTCTTCACCTTGGTCGAGGTGATGAACACGATGATCGCGAGCGGCACCAGGATCACCCCGATGGTCTTGAACTGCCTCTTCAAGTAGGCCATCGCGCCCTCTTGGATCGCCTTGGCGATCTCCTTCATCTTCTCGGTGCCCTCATCCTCGGCGAGCACGCCCCGCATCAAGAAGAAGCCGACACCGAGTGCGAGCAGCGCCGTTGCGACGGACGCGATCAGGATCAGCCACTCACCGCCGTGCAGGTAGAACGTCTGGTAGCCGCCTTCGGCGGCCAGTACAGCGTGCGTCATTTCTCTTCCCCAGGTGACTAGGCGGACTTCTGGACGTAAACCTGATTGGCGACTGTGGCGCCGAGTGTGCGGTCGTGGCCGTTCACTCGCAGCACGAGCGGACCGTCGAACGGATGCTTTTCCTTCACTTCGACCGTCACGCCCGGCCGCAGGCCGAGCGTGTCGAGAAACGCGACGATCTCGGGATCCGTGGAGCCTGGCACCGCGACCACCGCGGTGTCACCTGGCTCGAGCGCGTAGAGCGGTGGCATGACGGGAAGCTCCGCCATCTCCTTCTCCGGGATCGGGAAACCGTGCGGGCACGTCTCCGGACGGTGCAGCGCGACGAAGATGCGGTCCTCGACCTCTTGCGGGATCTCGTGCTCGAAGCTGGTCGCGAGCCGGTCGGCCTCGTTCCAGGCGTAGCCGAGCATGTCGGCGAGAAAGCGCTCGACGATGCGGTGCCGGCGCATCGAAGTGAGGGCCGCGCGCCGGCCGTCGGCGGTGAGCTCGACGCCCTTGTACGGCTTGTGATCGACGAGGCCGCGGTCGGCCAGCCGCTTGACCGTGGCCGTCACCGTGCCCGGCGACAGGCCCAGCCGCTCGGCGAGCACACCAGTGTGCGCCTCGCCGTCGCGGGAAAGCC
>JAUZEI010000592.1 GCA_030839105.1 Actinomycetota bacterium | reverse complement strand
ACAGGGCCTGACACTGGTCACACGTGACGTACGTGGCGCGCTCGAGTTTCACCCCCTCAACGTACTCATGCCGGCGACTGCACCTGGTACGCACGCCGGCGCGGCCGAACATCCATGTTCTCGCTCATGTTCTCGCTCGTCGGCATTGCGATCCTTGAGTCCCCGTGTTATACATCTCTACACAACTTGACGTGATCTCAGATGCCCTGGAGGCTGCGATGACCGGTGCGATCCGGGTAATGCCCTGGCCCGATCCGGTCCTCGACGCGATCGGCCACGATCCGCGTAGCTGGTACGTCGAGACGTTCTGGCTCCCGACGCTCGGCCCTACGGCGCTCCTGCTTCTGAGGCACCTCGCCGACCGGTTCGAGACGAGCCCCAAGGGTGTCGACCTGCCCGTCGCCGAGACGGCGGCCGCACTCGGCCTCGGCCCCCGGGAGGGCCAGCACTCCCCACTCATCCGCAGCCTCACTCGCCTGCAGCAGTTCGAGCTCGCGTGCTCGGACGGCGACGTGACGATCGCGGTGCGCAAGACGTTGCCGCCGGTGCACCGCCGGCACGTGCGCCGGCTGCCGTCGGGCCTCCAGGCGCGCCACGCGGAATGGATCGAGGAACAGGCGACCAAACCCGTCGACATCGCGCGGCGGCGCGCCCGCCGGTTCGCGCTGACGTTGCTCGTACAAGACGAGCCGCTCGACGCCGTCGAACGCGCGTTGCACGCAAGCGGGTTCCATCCCGCGCTCGCACACGAAGCCGTGCGCTGGGCGCGCGAGCAGGCCGTCATCTTGAACGACGGGTCCGGGAGCGCCCCGTTGCCGGAGGCATCGTGAACACCTTCGGCTGATCCAACCAGAAGTCGTTGCCGGCACTCCGCCCCCCCGCCGGTGACGCATCGCCGGGGCGGGGCGGCCCGTGGGGTCCGCCCCGCCCTGCTGCGAAAGATCTCCCGCGCTTCGACAGCGCTTCTCCCGCACGTCGCTTCTCCCTATCCGTTTCGCCAAGTCACTGGAGCATCATGCGCGCGCTCGGGTTCTTACTCATCACGATGTTGATTCTCGGCGGCACCACCATCGCCGCGGCGCCGGCCGGCGCGGACACGCTCGGTTATCCGAACGCGACCGCGGCGCCGTACCGGCCGACCGCACCCGACTACGAGTGGTGGGTCGACGAGAATCACGACGGCCGTCGACAACTGCCCGACGAACTGATCTCTGGGCGCGGCTACTACTACCGCAACGCCACCGACTTCGTCGCGTGGAAGCTGCAGTCGCTCGGCGTCTCCGACACGAAGACGCGCGACCTGCACAGCGCGGGCGAGTGGGCGACATCCGCCGGGCCGCGAGCCGGAGTCAGTGTGCGCGACCTTCCGGCGCGCCACTATGTGGCCGTCAACGTCGGGAACGCCGGCCACGTGGCCTTCATCGAAGACGTACTGCCCGACGGGCGCATCACGGTCAGCGAATACAACGCGGGTGGTAGCGGGGTCGGCCGAACCTGGACCGGCACGCCCGCGAGTCGCGGATTCACGAAGTACCTCGACTTCGGGCTCGCGACCAGTGCGCCGGGCTGCCCGCTCGCGATGGCACGGAATGCCGACGGCCGGCTCGAAGTGTTCGACGTCGCGAGGAGCGGCGCGACGTTTCACACGTGGCAGGCCAGCGCGGGCCGCGCATGGTCGGACTGGTCGGCGTTCGACGGCAACCTCGCGCATGTCGCCGCCGAGACCAACGCCGACGGCCGCGTCGAGGTCTTCGGTGTGACCGCCAACGGGACGCTCTTCCACAAATGGCAACAGGCACCGGGCGTATTCTGGTCTTCCTGGGCCCATCTCGAAGGACGTCTGGACAACGTCGCGATCGCGCGCAACCGCGACGGACGGCTCGAAGCGTTCGGGACGAACGCGGCGCACCACGTGTACCACCAGTGGCAGCTGACGCCCGGGGGAACGTGGTCGGGTTGGAAGGTGTTCGACGGCGGCCTCTCCGACGTTGCCGCCGAGACGAACGCCGACGGCCGCGTCGAGCTCTTCGGCGTCACGGCCAACGGTGCGATCTTTCACCGATCACAGATCGCGCCCGGAGCCGTCTGGTCACCATGGGCGCACATCTCGGGCGTGTTGACCAACCTCGCCGTCGCCCGCAACCGCGACGGCCGGCTCGAGATGTTCGGAACCGATGCGTCCCATGCCGTCTTTCACAAACGACAGATGCGAGCCGGCAGCGGCGACTGGTCGGCGTGGTCGCGATTCGACGGCGCGTTGTCCCACCTCGCGGCCGAGGCGAACGCCGACGGCCGCGTCGAAGTCTTCGGCACGGAGACCAACGGCGCCATTTCCCACCGCTGGCAGCTCACGCCCGGTGGCGCATGGTCAGGATGGCTCCGCACGGCGGGCGGCCTGCCGTCGTAGGGGCAAACGTGCCCTCGAGCGCGCGCCGAAGCTCGTGCCCGGCCGGTTCGGGCTCGGTACGACGGTCCACGTCGTGCCGTTCCACTGTTCGACGAGGTTTGTCGAGTTGGACCCGGCCGGGCTGCGGTAACCAACCGCGACGCAATTCGCGCCACTCGCGCACGACACGGCTTGAAGGCTCATCCGGTACCGGCCGGCTTCGGGGACGGCCGGAAGCCTTCGTCGGGGAATATCGTGACGCACATGTCCGGAGCCGAGCTCGACAAGATCGCGGGCTGGCTCCGGAACGCGCGACGCGTCACAGTGCTGACGGGCGCCGGGATCTCGACCGAGTCGGGCATCCCCGATTTCCGCGGTCCGAACGGTGTGTGGACGAAAAATCCGGCCGCGGAGAAGACGGCGACGCTGCAGTACTACATGTCCGATCCGGAGGTGCGCCGCCACGCCTGGCAGAACCGGATCAACAGCGGCATGTGGAATGCGGAGCCCAACGCCGCGCACCGCGCGCTCGTGGAACTCGAACGCAAGGGCCGCCTGCACACGCTCGTCACGCAGAACATCGACGGTCTCCATCAGACCGCCGGCCAGTCGCCCGAGATCGTCGTCGAGATCCACGGCAACGTCCGGGAGGCGAAGTGCATGGCCTGCGACTGGCGTGGCCCGATGCAGGAGACGCTGGACCGGGTCCGGGCCGGCGAGGGAGATCCCGGTTGCCTCCACTGCGGCGGCATCCTGAAGTCGGCGACGATCAGCTTCGGCGAGAATCTCGTCGCGGCCGACCTGCACCGCTCGCAACTGGAGGCCGGTCGGGCCGACGTGTTCGTCGCAATCGGTACGTCGCTTGCCGTCTACCCGGCGGCCGGGCTGCCCGAGATCGCGTTGCGCAACGGCAGCCGGCTCATCATCCTGAATGCCGAGCAGACACCCTTCGACCCCATGGCCGACGTAGTCGTCCGAGACAAGCTCGGCGACGTGCTGCCGGCCCTCGTGGCTCTCGTCTGACCGTTGGGAATATCCGACCGCTGCGGTAGCATTTCAAGCTGCAAGCGCCATTCCGGGGAGTTGAGATGCCGAGCTTTCGCGAGCTGTTGAAACAGACCAAGTCGGAGATCGACGAGATCACTCCGGCCGACGCCGAGCCGCGGGTCGGGGAATCGACCTTCCTCGACGTGCGCGAGCTCGACGAGTTCGAGCAGGGAATGATCCCCGGTTCCGTGTTCATCCCGCGCGGTCACCTCGAGTCTCAGGTCGAGAACAAGATCCCCGACCACGACACGCCCGTCGTCGTCTACTGCGCAGGCGGTATCCGCTCCGCCTTCGCGGCGAAGACGATGCAAGAGCTGGGGTACAGCAACGTCGTCTCCATGGCCGGCGGCTTCGGGCGCTGGAAGAACGAGGGTCGCAACTGGGTCACGCCCAACACGCTCACTCCCGAGCAGCGCGACCGCTACGGCCGCCACATCCTCTTGCCGGAAGTGGGCGAAGAGGGTCAGCAGAAGCTCCTCGACTCGAAGGTGTTGCTCCTCGGCGCGGGCGGTCTGGGCTCCCCCGCCGCGCTCTACCTCGCGGCCGCGGGCGTCGGCACGATCGGCATCATCGACATGGACGTCGTCGACGCGTCGAACCTGCAGCGCCAGATCCTGCA
>JAUZEI010000389.1 GCA_030839105.1 Actinomycetota bacterium | reverse complement strand
TCCGTATCCGCGTCCCGGTTCCGCCACCCGACGCATGATCCGCATCGCGATCGTCGACGATCACGAAATGGTGCGGGAAGGTCTCCGCAGCATCCTGGAGTCCGAATCGGACTTCGAGGTCGTCGCGGAGAGCGGGTCGGCCCATGACATTGTGGCGCTCGTGGACGACGCTCACCCTGACGTCGTCCTCATGGACGCGCGTCTTCCCGGTGTCAGCGGGCCGGAAGCCTGCCGCCTTCTCGGCGAATCTCATCCCGAGACACCTGTTCTCATCGTGTCGACATACTCCGACGACGATCTCGTCGACGAGTGCATCGCCGCGGGAGCCAAGGGCTATGTCATCAAGGACATCGAACGGTTCTCGCTGAAAGAGAGCGTCCGCGCGGTCCGGCGGGGCGAGGGCGCGATCTCGCCGGCGGTGGCTTCCAGGGTTCTCGACCGGCTACGCGAGACGCCCACCGCACGCACCCACACCGGGCCGGATGGACGGCTGAGCGAAAGTCAGCGCAACGTGCTGCGTCTGATCGCGGAGGGTTTTTCCAACCGAGAGATCGCGTCGAGGCTCCACCTCAGTGAGAACACGGTGAAGTCGCACCTGCAAGAGATCTTCCGCCGGCTGCAGGTCCGAAACCGGGTCGAGGCCGCGCTGCTCGCAACCAAGGAAGGCTTGCTCTGACGCCGGTCAGGTGGCTTTCGCCGGCGGCGCGCACGAGGTCTGGAACTGGTGCACACCGTTCTCGTGTCTGCGAGCGCGATCAGCTCGGCGGTCACGCCGGTCGTCCGACGCTGCGCTGCTCGGTAACCGTCGGACGCGCGCCGTCAGTCCCCCTTGTCCCCGGTTCCGTTGCCCTGGCGGTCTTTGCCGTGCTGGTTCTTGGCGGCCGGTTTCACCACCGGGGCGCGGGTCGTCGGTGTCGTGGGCGTCGTCGGGTTCGGGCTCGTCACCCTGGTGAGGCTCGTCGTCGGCGGGCTGGTCGAAGTCGACGTTGCAGGCACGGTCGGTCGGGCCGGGTCGCCGCCGCTCGCGACGACCCCGATGACCGCGGCGGCGAGGCCGGCCACGAGTCCGACCGCGAGCACGCGATTCAACATGCGCCGCGATGCCGGACCACCGCCGTTCGATGCCGGAGCCGCAGCGGCCGCCGCAGCCGCAGGCGGCGCGGGAGCTGGGACGGGGAGTACTCGGGTACTGCCGTCCCGGGGCTCGAGATCGCCGGCGCGCACCGGCTGCGGGACCGCGACGGTCGGCGCCTCGGAGGCGGCGGCGACGCCCGCGCCGGCGGCCACGGAGACCGCGACTGTGGCGTCGAGGTCGGTCGCCGGTTCGAGGGCGGCGGCCATCTCCGCGGCGGAGTGGAAGCGCTCGTTCGGGTCGACGCACATCGATCGTTCGACGACCGCGACGATCTCGGGTGGGAGCGCGGGCCGCAGTGAAGTCAGCGGTGTCGCTTCCCCCTGCTCGATCGCGCGCATGAGCGCGAGGTGGGTGTCGCCGGAGAACGGACGGCATCCGGCGATCGCCTCGTACAGCAGGACGCCCACCGAATACAGATCGCTTTGCTCCGACGCGGGCCGGCCCCCCAGCCGTTCGGGCGCGAGATACCCGGGTGTCGCGAGCACCTCGGCGGTCTGCGTCTGATCGCTGTCGTCGAGCGTTTTCGCGATGCCGAAGTCGCTTACCTTGGCGTGACCGTCGTCGGTGAGCAGCACGTTGCCGGGCTTGATGTCGCGGTGAATGATCCCGGCCGCGTGCGCGGCCGTGAGCGCGGCGAGGATCTCGCCGGCAACATCGCGCACGCGGCCGACCGGTACCGAACCCTCGGACAGCTCGTCCGCGAAGGTCCGGCCGGAGAGCCGCTCCATCACGAGGAACGGGATGTCGTCGTCCTCTCCACTGTCGAAGACGGTCACGACGTTGGGATGCGTGAGACGCGCCGCCGCGTGCGCCTCGGTCTCGAACCGCTCCCGGGCGCGGCGCTGCTCCGCGAGGTCGGCGCGCAGGATCTTCACCGCAACCCGGCGCCCGAGCCGCCGGTCGGTCGCATCGCGCACGGTCGCCATCCCGCCTCGCCCCAGGACCGGTCCGAGCTCGTACCGCCCGGCCAGTACCGGGCTCGGGGTCGGCGACTCCGCGCCGGTGTTCTCGTCCATCCCGGCAGTATCCCCGTCCGGAGTGAACCTCAGGCGTCGGGGAGTGAGGCGGGGTCGATTCCGGTGCCGCCGGCCTCGCTGCTGGCGTAGGCCGCGAGCGCGAACCGCAGCACGTCTACGGCCTGTTCGGCGCTCCAGAGGAGCGGACCGTCGCCGGTATGCAACCAGCGCAGCCAGTGGCGGCCGGAGTCGCGGAAGCTACTTGCCCAGTCGTCGTCGAGGGCGTGGAAGGCGCGCATCTCGCCGTCGGCGTACACCTCGAGACTCGGCTGCTGGATGCCACGACCGGTGCAACGGTTCACCCGCGCGTACCCGCGCTGACCGGTGACCTCCCAGCGTTCGTCGTTCGTGTAGTAGTCGGAGCGGAGGTACATGTCGGGTGCGAGCGTGATGTCCCACACGCCGCGGATCCCGTTGTCGTGCTCCCACACGATTGTCGTGGGCGCGTCGACCGAAATGCCGGGCACGACCTCGGTACCGCCGATCCACGCGCGCACCTCCCGCACCGGTCCGAAGAGCCAGAGCGCGGTTGCCAGCTTGTGCCAGCCGTCGTCGAACACGAGGATGCCCCGGCCGTTCTGCATCTGCTGGAGCTGCCAGTGGTAACTGCTCAACGGCACGTCCCAGCCACCGCGGCTGCTCCCCACCATCTTCATGTGGTAACCGCTCACCGCGCCGATGTCGCCCGACTCGACCGTCGCCTTCAGCTTCCGCAACGGCTCGTAGAACAGATAGTTCTCCATGACGCGCAGCACGCGATCGTTGGCGCGCGCCGCGTCGATCATCCGCTGCGCGTCTGGGACGTCGTTGCACATGGGCTTTTGCAGGTTGACGTGCCAACCGTTGCCGAGGAGCTCGATCACACCGTCGACGTGCAACGGAATCGGCAACAGCGCTTCGACTGCGTCGACCTCGAGCCCGCTGGCCGCGAGCTCCTCGGTCGACGTAAAGGTGCGCGCGCCGGGCCACTCGAGCTGTCGCTCCTCGAGGCGTTCCTCGCTCGGGTCGACGAGCGCGACCACCTCGACGTCGGGGTTGTCTCGGTACCCGCGCACGTTGAGGTCGTAGATGCGACCGAGGCCGACGAAGGCGGCGCGGACGGGTCGGTCGTAGGGAGTGAAGGTCACGGGGTGCGGATCTCCTGTTGCAGCTCGATGGTGTTTCCGGCCGGGTCGGCGATCCAGATCTGGACGGTGTTCTGCCCCTGTACCGCGCGCACGTACTCGATGCCTCGTGCTTCAAGCTCGGCGATCGCGGCAGGCAGGTCGTCGACCGCGACGCAGTAGTGGTGACCGGTCGTATCGATCGCGTTCCCCGAGGGCGGCGCCGCGACGAGGTGCAGCTGTTGATCGCCGACGAGATGCCAGTGCCCGGCGATGCCGGCGATCTCGGGCCGGGACTCGTCGGCCAGGCCGAGCACGTCGCGGTAGAACTCGACCATCGCGTCGAGCGGCGTGTCGTTGCTGTTCACCGACACGTGGTGGAAGCGCGTGACCTTCATGCCGGATCCTCCAGCTGTTCCATGAACTCGAGTCGGATGCCGCCCGGCGCCTCGACGAACGCAATGCGCCGTTTGCCGAACGCGCCCTCGACGACCGCCGGCCCCCACACCAACGTGTGACCGGCGAGCTGGGCGTCGAGATCGTCGGTGAAGAGCGCGGGATGCAGGAACCCTTCGGCCGGGAGCTCGACCGCGTCCTCGTAGATCGCGTGGGTGAACAGCGTGATCATGATCGGGCCGAGGAAGACGTCGGCCCGCTCGCCGTTGTTCCAGTGCATCCGGTCGCGTACCTCGGCGCCGGCCGCCTCGTAGAACGCGCAGGCGGCGTCGAGGTCCGCGACCTTCACCGCGAGATTTGCCATGCCCGTGATCGCCACGCCGGGAAGGGTACCGATGACGCGTTACGCGAGCCCTTCGATCACTTCGACGTACTCGCGCGGATGCGGCAGCGCGCGGAAATCGGCCGCCAGCTTCGTCGCCGTGTCGCGAAGCTCGCGTTCGTCGAGGAGCCGCCGGAGCGCGGCGTGAATCGCCGCCGGTTCCCGTTGGTCGAGCTCGAGCGTGATACCCGCGCCCGACGCCGCGACCGCGTCTGCGTTCGCCCATTGATCGGCCGCGAGCGGCACGCACAGCTGCGGGACGCCGTGCGTCGCCGCGCCGAGGACCGTCCCCGCACCTCCGTGGGACAGCACGACATCGGCCCGGTCCAGCAGGAATGTCTGCGGTACGTACGCCTCGACGCGAACGTTCGCCGGCACCGGCCCGATCGACGACTCGTCGACGACCCCGATGGTCGCGACTGCGTCGGCGTCGGCCAGGGCGAGCGCCGAGAGAACGTCGGTCCAGGGCGCGGGGGCCAGAGGATCGGTGCCGAACGACGCGTACACCAGGGGCCGGTCGCGGCCGAGCGCTGACACCCAGGGCGGTGGCTCGCTCCGCGCCCCACCGTCGAAGTTCAACGGGCGCATGCCGCGTGCCGTAGGTGCCCGCGGGAGCGCCCCGAGCGCCGCCGGGAAGGGGTGCAGGTAGAGGTCGTCGTAGAGCCAGGTCGCGTCGGGCACGCTCAGTCCGTCGGCCGCCCAGAGATCGGCGACGCTCTCGACCATGGACGACTCGATCTCGTCGGGCAGCGCGCCGCCGAAAGCCACGGTGACGTGCGGGATTCGCCGTCCGGTTGCAACGAGCGGCGCCGCGAATTCCGCAAGGTCGTGCACGATGACGTCGGGCCGGTACTCCTCGACGATGGGGTCGAGATCGGAGCGCATGGGAGCGGCCGCGACCCGGCCGAAGAGGCCGGGCATGAGGACGATCCGCTGCTCACGATGTGGAAGCGTGAACACGTCCGGACTGAGTTTCAGGAACCGTTCGCGACGCTCGGTCGTGCCCAGCCCGGCCGCGAACGACCGGAAGCCATAGCGCTCGACGCGCGACCGCGACTCCCGGGCCGTCGCCCACACGACGTCGTGACCCGCGGCCTGCAACGCGGTCGCGAGCGGGACGAGTGGGTGGATGTGTCCCGAACCCGGTGTCGACGTAACCAGCACTCGCATCGCCACACCATGCCGCAGTGGCGGGGCCGGTGTCACCGCGACGACGCGAGACGTCGGCTCAGATGTCGAGCGGGCCGGCGCCGGGAGTGCAGACGTTGCGTAGCTCGCCGATGACCTCCGCGCCCGAGACGACCACTTCGCCCGCCGCGAGGTAACGCCCACGCGCCATGCCGACGCCCGACGGCGTGCCCGTGAAGATGAGGTCGCCCGGATACAGCGTGCAGATCGATGACAAGTACGCGACGATCACCGGGATCGGGAAGATCAGTTGGTTGGTGCGAGCCTCCTGCATGCGTTCGCCCTCGACGTCGCACCAGAGTCCGATGTCGTCCGGATCTTCGAACGCATCGATGGAGACGAGCGCCGGCCCGATCGGTCCGAAGTTCGGGAAGCTCTTCCCGAGACAGAACTGGGGTGGCGTACCCGTCAGCTGCACAGCCCGGTCGGAGACGTCCTGACCGAGCGTGAGCCCGGCGACGACACCCCACGCGTCGTCCACCGAGACCCTCGTTGCCTCCGTACCGATCACCGCGACGATCTCCACCTCCCAGTCGACCATCTCGCCCGACAGCGGGATGTCGGCCGTCGGTCCGGCAATGCAGCTCGGGAACTTCGTGAAGGTGAGCGGCGCGGGCGGAAGCGTCATGCCCGACTCGCCCGCGTGATCGCGGTAGTTGAGCCCGATGCCGAACGATTGGATCGGCCGCGGCACCGGCGCCCCGAGCACGGCGCTGTCGATGCGCCCCCCGCCCGACGCCGCCACGCACCGCGCGTTGAGCGCGTGCAGTTCGTGATGCCGCGCGATCGCGGTCAGGGGATCGGCGAGCGATGGGTCGTTCGCCACCTCGGCGACGTCGTACCACTCGCCGTCGTGCTCGAGCGCGGAACGTCCGTTGACGGTGACGAGTCGGAACATGCCCTCATGTTTCCGCGCTCCGTCCGATATTGCTATTCGGCGACGGTCGCGAGCACGTATACGAATCCGGCGATCGCCTCGAGCTCGGGATGGGCGGGCGGGATCGTTCCGGCCCGGTACGTCACCCGTACGGGGTCGGTGCCGGGCGTCCGGACGTCGTCGATGTTGATCTCGGCGAGGCGACCGGCTCCGTTTGCGGCGACGAGCACGGTGCCGTTCGCGGTGAGTTGGATCACGTCCGTACCCGCGGGGCCGGTGCCGAACGGCACGGGGAGGTCGGCGCAGTACGACCACGTGTGCTCGAGATCGATGACGTGCACGAACGCGGGCTCCTTCGCGTTGGCGGGATTGCGATACAGCGTCGCGAGGAGCTTGTGATCGGCGCTCATCACACCATGGACCGCGTGGCCGTGCATGTCTTCGGGCGGCAGCCCCTTGTCGCGGTCGTTGGTGTCGTACCGCTCGCCGGTCAGGAGCTCGATCGTCTGCACGCGGTAGTGGTCGGTCGAGTAGCCGAGTGCGAAGACCAGCGCTCCGTCGACCGAGAACGCCTCCGGTTGCACGTCGCCGGCGAGATCGACGCGCTTCGCCTCGGCCCCCGCTCGCGCGTCGAACACGACGAGCACGGTGGACGCCCGACCCTGACTTCCGTAACCGGCTCGCCGATTGGTCAACGCGACCCAACGTCCCTCGGGTGCAACGGCGTTCACCGCCAGCCCGGCGGTCGGCAACGGCCACGACGCGCGCACGGCACCGCTCCGCAGATCGAGTCGTACCAGACGGTCGGTGCCGCCCGGGCCGGCGCGTCGCACCGTGAACACCGCGGAACCGTCGAGCGCGGCGATCGCGTCCGGGTCCTGCCACACCGGCACGGACGAGCCCTCCGCCACCGCGCCGATCCCCTTGTCGAACTGCACGAGGAGCACATGTCCCGTCCCGGCCGGGGGAGTGTCGACCTTCACCGTCCGGGTCGTCTTCGGTTTGCTCGACGCGCACGCGGCCGCGCCCGAGACCGCGAGGACCGAGGCGATGGAGACGAGCATCAAACGTCGGATCATGAGCGGAGTACACCGGCAGGGGCACCGAGGTTCCCGATCAGTGCACCGACGCCGCCATCCTCGCCGCCGCTACTCGGTCGAGCCCTTCGATCCGGTAGGTGACGCCGGTCGCCGCCCATATCAGCACCGCTCCGGATCGGCGCACGGTGTCGGTCCGCAGACGACCCGAACGGTCGAGGTACGTGACCTGATGTGCGCCCACCACCCAGAACCCGGGCGCTCCACCGACAGTCACCGGATCGACGCGCTCGCCGGGCGCGAGCAACTTCCCGACGACCGGCACGTCGCCCTGGGATGCGATCTCGATGAGAGTGAAGCGCGGGTAGCGAAGGACGACGAAACCACCGGGTACGCGGCGGTCGACCTCGACCCCCGCGAGTGTCCCGGCCGTCGGGTCGCGGGGCACTGCGATCCTGAACGTGACGCGCCGCTGCGCGGTTGCGATCTCCAATCCCTCGCTGACGGTGGGCGAAGTCGAGCCGACTGCGCCCGGAACGGCGTGCGCGCTCGGACCGTTCGGAAGCGGTAGGCCGACGCGACGGACCTCCACCGCGCCGATTCCCAGCCAGTCGGCGATCGCCCGGCGCGCCGGCGCGACGGCGACGAGCGCACCGGCGATGACGACGACGACGGCCGCGACCGCGACCATCGCCCGGATCCGCGAACGCCGCGACTCCTCGGACGGCGCCGGTTCACCGATCCGCCGCAGAACGGTGGCTTCCAGTCGCTCGCCGTCCGGATGGTCGAGATGTTCGGCCAGATCGAAGAGGGCTTCCTCGAGCGCGGTCACGACACCACCTCCTCGCCGAGCTGGGCGCGCAACAGGTTGAGTGCCCGGGAGAGCCGTGACTTCGCGGTACCCAACGGGCATGAGAGGACTTCCGCGGTCTCGCTCTCGCTGAGTCCGGCGAAGTACCGCAATGCGACGACCTCGCGATACCGGTCGGGGAGGCTCGCCACGACATCGAGGAGGCGCCGGCGCTGGTCGCGCCGCGCGACGACGTCTTCGACTGCGGCGGCAGCCGACCGCGGTTGGTCGCGTACCTGGAGGTCGAGCTTGCTCCGGCGTGAAGAGGAGCGGCGCCGGTTACGCGCCTCGTTGGCGACGATCGTGAACAGCCAGGGACGGAACGCGGCGTCGGTCCGAAAACCTTCGAGCTTGCGATACGCCTTCACGAACGCGTCCTGCACTGCATCCTCTGCCTCGTTGCCCGCGATGCCGTATGCGACCCGAAGGGCCGGCGCGCGGTAGCGCTCGACCAGCACCGCGAACGCGCCGAGATCGCCCTGCCGGGCGGCGATCACCAGCTCCGCATCGCTCCGTCGATCCATTGTGTGCATTGCATACACCGCCCGGGCCGTCCGGGTTCCACCCCCGAAGCGGTTTACAAAGTCCTCACGTCTCCCGACCGGCCGCCTCATACTGGTCCGCGACACTCAGTACGAGGCCACGGAGGGATGCAAGGAGGATTGGATGACCTCACTACGGGTCGTTCGCTGGATTCTGGTCGCGCTGACCGCGACGCTCGCGGTCATGCTGCTCGTCAACGGGCACGTCGTGCTCGGTGTGCTGCTCGGTGCGATGGCCGTGACGCGCGCGGTGTTCTTCGTGAAGATGAGACACCGCCGCGAGATGTTCCGCGCGCGCATCGCGCAGCGACGCGCGAGTCGCCGCCTCTAGTCCTCTGCGACGTGCGCATATTTCCGGTCGGGTCGAACCGCCGACTTCCGTACCGATGCGGAACGGGCCGCCCTGGTTGCGAGTCGTTCAGTACCCGGGCTTCGGCCGGAAGAGGTCGAACCGCAGTCCCTGGTCGTCGACGCACTCGGCGTTGCCGCCCGAGTCGTAGTCGGTGACAGTAAGCACCTGGCCGCCGAGATCGCGGACGCGGGCCGCGGCCGCCTCGATGTCGTCGACCCGGAAGAACAGGCGTACCTCCGGGTCGCCCGGCCGGCTGTCGATCCCTGCGGGGGGCGTGATCGACGAGATGTGGAACGCGCCGGGTTGGTATCCGGGTTCCAGCTGCCAGTCGAACAGGGCGCCGAAGAAGCGCGCCGCCTTGTCGCCGTCCTCGACGTTGAGCGTGATGTAGCCGATGTCGCCGTAGCGCCGGCCGAAGACGTCCTCGACGGGAAGGTCGTCCGCTTCGACGGCCGTCTGCACGAACCAACGGTGACCGACCGGATCACGGATCGTCCCGCCCCGCGCACCGTACGACTCCGCGATCGGCCGCAGCGCGGTCGCGCCCATCTCGACGGCCCGCGCGTAGGTCGCCTCGGAGTCCGGCACGTGCAGCATGAGACCGACGCTGCTGCCGCCCAACGACTCCGGGCTCATGTGGCCTTCCTCGGGGAACTCGCCGGCCAGCATGAAGACGGTGTCGCCGACGCGCATCTCGGCGTGACCGATCCGGCCGTCGGGCATGACGATCGGGTCG
>JAUZEI010000516.1 GCA_030839105.1 Actinomycetota bacterium | reverse complement strand
AGTTGGAGACCGAGTTCCTCGACGGGGGGTGGATGGTCGAGCTCGCTTCGGTCAGCGACCCCGACTCGGTGCCCGCGGCCATCGCGTCGGTGTTGGGCATCACTCCGCGGGGCGACGCGGACCTGATCGACACGGTCGCGGAATCGTTGGCCGGGCGCCAACTCCTGTTGGTGATGGACAACTGCGAGCACGTTCTCGCCGCCGCGAGTTCGGCCGTCGCCGCGATGCTCGGCCGCTCCCGGAACCTCAAGATCCTCGCCACCACACGCGAGTCGCTCATGCTCGACGGCGAAAAGGTGTTCACCGTGCCACCGCTGGGTTTGGAAGGAGGCGAGACGTCCGATGCCGTCACGCTGTTCGTGGACCGAGCACGCGCCGTGCGACCCGACTTCGGGCTGGGAGGGCGCGACACGGCGAGCGCGGTGACCGAGATCTGCGAAACCCTCGACGGGCTCCCGCTGGGAATCGAGCTAGCGGCCGCCCGCATGGCCGCCATGAGCGCCGTCGAGGTTCGCGACCGGCTTGCAGATCGCTTCCGGTTGTTGTCGGGCTCGACGCCGGGGCCGAAGCGGCAGCTCTCGCTCAGCGACGCGGTGGCCTGGTCGTACGACCTGCTGACCGACGACGAACGGAAGCTGCTCGCGCTGACGTCCGCGTTCGCGGGCGGCTTCGATCTCACGAGCGTGTGCGCGGTGCACGACGGCGCCGATGAGATCGACGTACTGCGACTTCTCGATTCTTTGGTCCGGAGGTCACTCGTGGCCGCGGACCACACCGCCACCCGCACCCGGTACACGCTCTTCGAAACCATCCGCCAATTTGCCGACGACCGACTGGCCGAGACCGGCGCGCGCGAGCGCACGCGCGACCGTCACGCCGCGTACTTCGCGCGCGAGGCGGCCGCGCGATGGGAACACTGGAACGGTCCCGGCTGGCGCGACACAGTCGACTGGGTCGAGGCCGAGCTCGGCAACCTGCGGGCCGGATACCAGTGGAGCGCCGCGCGCAGAGATTTGGAAGTGGCGACCGACATCGCAGCCCACGCCGCGCTCATGGGGTTCTCGGTACAGCTCTTCGAGACGCTCGCCTGGGCCGAGGCGCTGCTCGAGCGCGCGACGGAAGCCGACGTACGCCGGCTTCCCCGCCTGTGCACCGCGGCGGGATACGCGTGCTTCGCCGGCCGCGCGCCGGCGGCCCGCGAAAGTGCACACCGGGCGACGGAGCTCGAGCTCGACGTCCGCTACGACGCGTGCGAACCAGGGTACGCGCCATTCGTCGAAGCGCTGTGCAACGTCTACTGCGGCGACCTCGATCGCTACATCGAGCTCACCCGCGGTGTCGCCGAGCGCTACGGCCTCGACCGCGCCTACGGCCTCGCGGCGTACGTCGACGGCCTCCAATCGGCCGGCCGGACGGACGAAGCCCTCGCGCTCGCCGAGGAATCCGTTGCGGCGGCGCGGTCATTCGGCAATCCCTATTGGATCTCCTACGCGCTCTGGATCGCGGGCATGGCGTTCTCGAAGGCCGATGTGCGCCGCGCATTCGCGGCCTGGGACGAGGGCGTGGCCTTCGTGCGTGAGCAACGGGTCGAGTTCTTCGAAGGCTTCCTCGCCCGCGACGCCGCGCGCCTGCACACCTCCGACGGCGAACCCGAGGCGGCTCTGGTGCTGTTCGCCGACGCGATCGCCGCGTTCCAGCAGGCCGGCAACATTCCGCAGTTGATCATCACGCTGGCGAGCGTGCCTGCGCTCTTCGAGCGGCTGGACCGGCCGGCGCCCGCCGCGATGCTGCTCGGCGCGCTCTCACTACAGCCCTCGAGCGCGCACCACGTCCCCGAGCTCGGCGACCTCGGCGATCGCCTGAGCCGCGCCCTCGGGAAGACCCGAGCGGCCGAGTTGGTGGCGGAGGGCGCGGCACTCGATCTCGGCGACGCGGCCGTGTACGCGCGGCAACAGATCGACGTCGCGCGTCGCGATCCGGCCCCGCGCGCACGCGCCGTGCGTCCGGGCGGCTTGAGCCGTCGCGAGATCGAGGTGCTCCGACTCGTGGCCGACGGCCGGACCTCCGGCGAGATCGCGACGCAGCTGTTCATCTCGTCACGTACCGCCGAGCACCACATCCAGAACATCTATACGAAGATCGGCGTGTCGAGCCGCGCCGCGGCGACGCGCTGGGCCGTGAAACATCAGGTCGTCGTGGTCGGCTGACCCCCGATCTGGCTGCGCGAGCGGAAATGAGTAGGTCTACCGATGCCACGCCTGCAGTCCTTCCGGAGAATGACCTGTACGTCGGCCAATCGGGCGGCGGGAGGCGGATCGGCAACGATCCATTCCGAAAGGGAACCGCTTGATCCTGGCAACGACGACCGTCGAAAACGTCGACCGATTCCTCGAAGTGTTCGGCTCGAAGGGCGCCGACAAGCGCGCCCTCCACGGGTCGAAGGGCTCGACCGTGTTCCGCGACCCCATCGAGGAGAATCGCGTGTGGGCGCTGTTCGACTGGGACGAAGCCGGCTGGGCGGAGTTCGTGTCCGACCCCGAGGTCCCGCCGATTCTCAAGGAAGCCGGACACCTCGGCAAGCCGGAAGCCGCATTGCTCCTCGCGTCGTACGGAGCGTGAGCGCCATGGCTGCTGCACTCAACCGTCCGGCCCGCGTTGGGCTCATCACCGACCAGACCGGTGCGCTCTCCTTCATGGGCGTCGCCAATGTGAACCTCACGAAGATGGTGATCGACGACATCAACACGCGCGGTGGACTGCTCGGTCGTCCGATCGAGTTGTTCGTCGAGGACAGCGCGACCGACGACGACGTGGCCGAAGCCGCGGCGACGAAACTCGTCGAGCGCGAGGTCGACGTCGTCGTAGGAGGGATCTACAGCTCGACGCGACAGGCCATCAAGCGGCCGGTCGTCGACCAGGCCGGGAAGCTCTACCTCTACCCGGAGCAGTACGAGGGGCAGGAGTGTCACCCGCTGATCTTCTGCACCGGTCCGGTGCCCGCGCAGCAGATCGAGCCGTTCTTCCCGTGGCTGATGCGCGAGACCGGCGCGAAGAGCTTCTATATGCCGTCGGCCGACTACATCTGGCCGCACACGCTCAACAAGAAGGTGCGTGAGGTGGTCGGAGCCGAAGGGGGTGACATCGTCGGCGAGGAGTACTTCCCGCTCGATCACACCGACTACGAACGAGTCGTCGACGACATCATGACGACGGGTGCCGACGTCGTGTTCAACACCATCGTCCCGCCCGGGCTCACGCCGTTCCTCGAGCAGCTGCACCACGCCGGCTTCGCCCGTCGCGGTGGGATCATCGTCTGTACCTACTTCGACGAGAACTTCTTGAATCTGGTTCCGGCCGACCACGTCGAAGGTCTGTACGGATGCCTCGACTACTACCGTGCCGTCGACGATCCGTTCAGCATGGAACTCCTCAACCGCTACGAACGGCTTTACCCTGGGAGCGCGATGCTCACCGCCGGGAGCGCGTGCACCGGAACCTACCGGGCCCTCAAGCTCTGGGAGGCGGCTGTCAACGAAGCTGGGTCACCGAACCAGGATGACGTCATTGCGGCGCTGGACCATGCACGGATCTCGCAGGGTCCGGGAGGCCCCGCCGAGATGGTTCCAGGCCAGCACCACGT
>JAUZEI010000512.1 GCA_030839105.1 Actinomycetota bacterium | reverse complement strand
CGCCGGTCGACCCGGTGATCAGCTGGAGCACACGCCCCGAATACGTACGCCCGACGCGCGCGTGCCCGGCCATCAGCTCCTTGCGGGCGTCGAACGGGAGCTCGTACCAGTTTGCATCAGGGGCCCGGCGCTTCGACATCGGGTAGAAGCAACAGGTCTGCTTCGGCGGGAGCCGCGGATGAACGCGGTTCTCGCGGTAGTGCTCGATGCGATCGCGCCACAGCGCGAGGCGCGCGTCGAGGTCGGCACCACTGAGTCCCTCTTCGCGTGTGAGCCGTTCTCGTTCCTCGTCCTCGGTCGCGCCGTATTCCGACTGCTCGGTGAGCGACACGTACGAGTAGACCGGTTCGAGCGGCGCGGAGAGCAGCTCGTTCTGGAAGCGCTGCAGGCGCGCGAGATCGGGTCCGAGCGCGATCACACCGAGGTCGGCCTTGTGCCCGAGCATCGCGAGCGCAACGCCCTGGTGGCCGTCCGCCTCGAGCGCGGCGAACGCATCGCGCACATGTTTGCCCGCGCCCGGGTCTCGCTCCGCGCGCTCACGGTCGACGCGGTAGTAGAGATGTAGAACTCCCCAACCGATCGACGGAATCACGCTTTGCACGGGCGAATCGTACCCGGCGGTTTTCGTGCGCCGACCTGCTCGGCGAGACGGCGCTCCCCGACGGGACGGACGCGCCCCGAGGCCGGAGAGGTGGCGGGCCGGAGACGTGGCGGGGGTATACCCGCACCGCAGCCGCCCCTTCCCACATTGCGCACGGCTACTCGCGGTGGGTCATGCCATCGTGACGCCGGTCCGCCGCCGCCGGCGCGCCGATGCGACGTCGCCGCGGCTCAGCCCGTCGTGCCGCGCAGGTCGAGCGCGCGGTATGGCCGGACCTCGGCCCCGGCGGGCGCGACCACGTGCACCGGTACGCCGAAGGCGTAGTAGTCGCACTGGACGAGCATCATCGCGTCGCGGCCGGCCGGCGCAGGATCCACACGCGCCGAGAGCGGAAACGACACGACGAGGCGGCGCGCGCGCCCGTCGATGTCGAGCCACACGTCGACGAGCACGGGGCGGGCGGCGAGCGCCGACCCGAGTCGGCGGAGATTGGCGATGGCCGCGGCGCGGTTCGGATCGCCGCCCGCGGGCTGCGCCGCATCCACGCGGAGCGCGTAGTGCGTCGTCGGCACTCCCCGCACCGATTCGCGGCCGGCCGGAGCGACCACAACGACCGCATCGGGCGCGCCGAGGAACGCGAGCTGGGCGGCGGGGTCGACCTGCGACTGCGCCAGCGTCGAGCGATCGGCCCCGGACGTCCGCGGGTCGAGACTGAGCCACCGGACCGTCGCGGGCAGCTTCGCCTTCCGCAGCACCGCGGTCGGCAGCTTGGTGTAGACGACGCCGGAGACGATCCGTTGCTCGACGGTTCCGCCGCCGCCCAACCGGTCGAAGATCGGGATGCTCAGCCTGAGGTCGGCGTCGCCTCGGACGAGGTCGGCGACCCCGGTTCCGGCCACGTCGAACGCCCCGCTCGCGAGGGTCTCGGCCCCGAGCCCGGTGAACGTCACAGAGATCGACGTGCGGGCGCGCATCGACGCCCGGGTACGGGCGACCGCTTGCACGACCTCCGCCTGCAACTCGGAATCGCGATCCGCGGCTCGAGGCGACAGCGTGGTCGCGACCGCGGAGGCGGGTGTCTCCGCCGCTCCGTTGTCGACGTCGGCACCGCCGCAGCCCGCGACCGCGAGCACCGCGCCCACGACGAGGGTCCCCACCATGACCGGACGCGCGCGCGTCGCACGTTGCGGCCCCACCCGTCGCCGTCCCCCAGTCATCCCGCGCGGATCGTAGCTTCCTGCGGCGCAATTTCGTCACTCAGAGTGACAAGTGGAGACTCGCCGACGCGGCTTTGACCGCCCGGAAGAGCCCGGGCGGGATTGGCCCGGAAACGCAGAAGGGGCGCCCCGGAGGGCGCCCCTTGGAACTGCCTGGACCAGTACTAGAAGTCCATGTCTCCCATGCCGCCGCCGGGCATGCCGCCGGGCATACCACCGGCGCCCTTCTCCTCGGGCTTGTCGGCGACAACCGCTTCGGTGGTGAGGAACAGCGCCGCGATCGAGGCTGCGTTCTGCAGCGCCGAGCGGGTCACCTTGGCGGCGTCGATGACGCCCGCCTTCACCAGGTCCTCGTACTCGCCGGTGGCCGCGTTGAGGCCGTTGGCGCCCTTGAGGTTCTTCACCTTCTCGACGATCACGCCGCCTTCCATGCCGGCGTTGACCGCGATCTGCTTCAACGGCTCTTCGAGCGCACGAGCAACCATCTTCGCACCGGTCGCAACGTCGCCCTCGAGGGTTGCCGCGAGCTCGAGCACCTTGGCCTGGGCCCGAACGAGCGCCACGCCGCCGCCGGGGACGACGCCCTCTTCGACAGCTGCCTTGGTGGTCTGCACCGCGTCTTCGATGCGGTGCTTCTTCTCCTTCAGCTCGACCTCGGTGGCCGCGCCGACCTTGATGATCGCAACGCCGCCGGACAACTTGGCGAGGCGCTCCTGGAGCTTCTCACGGTCGTAGTCGGAGTCGGTGTTGTCGATCTCGTTGCGGATCTGCTGGATG
>JAUZEI010000460.1 GCA_030839105.1 Actinomycetota bacterium | reverse complement strand
CACCAACTCGACGAGGCGCTCGCCCGGTTCGGAGCGTCCTGATGTTGTTGCTCGGTCTCGACACCGCCACGCGCCGGGTGGGCGTCGTACTTGCCAACGAACACGGCCTCATCGGGCGGGTCGAGCTCGGGGGCACGGCGGACACCACGGCACCGCGTCACGCGGAAACGCTCGCGCCGGCCATCGCGTGGTGCTGCGAGCGCTGCGGCGTCGAGCTGGCGCAGGTGTCGGCGGTCGCGGTCGGCATCGGTCCCGGCATGTTCACGGGCCTACGCGTCGGGGTGACGACCGCGAAGGTGCTCGCGCAATCGCTGCGCGTACCGGTCATTCCGATCCCGAGCCTCGATCTGCTCGCATACCCGCTGCGGTACGCACGCCGGCTCGTCGTGGCGACGATCGATGCGCGCCGCCACGAGCTCTACTGGGCGATCTACCGAACTGTCCCGGGCGGAGTGCAACGCGTCTCCGAGTACGAGCTCGGAGCACCGGACGATCTCGTCGCCGAGCTCGAGGCACTCGGCGAGGACGCGCTCGTGTGCGGCGACGGGTCGTTGCGATTCGCGAAGGCGTTCGCACCGCTCGGATCGCGGGTCGAGCTCGCGGGACCCGCGCACGCGGCCCCGAGCCTCAGCGCGCTGGTCGAGCTCGCGCAGTCGCGCTTCGCTCGGGAGGATTTCTGCGTGCCGTCCGAGGTGCTGCCGATGTACCTGCGTCGGAGCGACGCCGAACTCGCCTGGGATCGCAAGGCGACGTGATGGCGGCGGAACGGGAGATCGTCGACGTCGAAGTCGAGCTCGTGCCGATGCGCCGGCGGCACCTGCGCAGCGTCGTGCGTATCGAGGCCCAGGTGTACCCCCGACCCTGGTCGCACTCGTTGTTCGTGAGCGAACTCGCGCTGCGATCGTCGCGCTCGTACGTCGTGGCCAAGGTGGGGCGTGATGTCGTGGGCTACGCCGGGCTCATGATGTCGTTGACCGACGGGCACGTGACGACGATCGCGGTCGATCCGGCCTGGCACCGCCGGGGTGTCGGAATCCGTCTGCTGTTGGCCCTGGCGCGCGAGGCGATCGAGCGCGGTGCGCTTGCGCTGACGCTGGAGGTTCGCCTCTCCAACCGCGGCGCGCAGGAGATGTACAAACGGTTCGGCTTCACACCGGTCGGGGTGCGCAAGGGTTACTACGCCGATACCGGTGAGGATGCGCTGATCATGTGGGCGTACGAAGTGAGCGAGCCCGCGTACCGGCGCTTGCTCGCGGGGATCGAGCGCAGTATCCGGGGTACGACGGTCGTCGATCGCCTCGGCGGATGGTCGTGAGCAGCGTGCGCGTGCTCGCAATCGAGACGTCATGCGACGAGACCGCGGCCGCGGTCGTCGACAACGGTCGCGTGGTTCGCTCGTCGGTCGTTGCCAGTCAGGCCGACCTGCACGCGCGCTACGGCGGGGTCGTGCCCGAGATCGCGAGTCGCGCGCACGTCGAGTTGATCTGCGACGTGATCGAGCAGTCGTTGGTGGAGGCGGGCGCGTCACTCGAGGAGGTCGACGCGGTCGCGGCCGTGCGCGGTCCGGGGCTCGCAGGCGCGCTGCTCGTCGGGGTGAGCGCGGCGAAGGCGATCAGCATCGCTCGGGGGCTGCCGTACGTGGGTGTGCACCATCACGAGGCGCACCTCTACGCCGCGATGATCGAGGATCCGGAGCTCGAGCCGCCGCTGGTCACGCTCATCGTGTCGGGCGGTCACACGCTCCTGATCGCGATGGAGGACCACGGGCGTTACCGCGTGCTCGGTGAGACGGTCGACGACGCCGCGGGTGAGGCGTTCGACAAGGTGGCGCGGTTCCTCGGACTCGGATATCCCGGCGGTCCGGCGATCGACCGCGTGGCGCTCGACGGCGATCCCGAGGCGATCCGTTTTCCGCGTCCGATGCGGGGTGAGGGTCACGACTTCTCGTTCTCGGGACTGAAGACCGCGGTCGTGCAGTACGTCCGCAAGCACCCGGACGCCGATGTCGCCGATGTCGCGGCGTCGTTCCAGGCCGCCGCCGTCGACGTGCTGGTGGAGAAGCTGGTCGGCGCGGCCCAGGAGACGGGGATCTCGACCGTGGTGGCCGGCGGTGGGGTGGCGGCGAATTCGGCTCTGCGAGAGCGGTTGTTGGACCTGGCGGTGGGGGGTGATCTTCGGGTCGTGGTCCCGAGCATCGCCCTGTGTACCGACAATGCCGCGATGGTGGGTGCGGTGGCGGCCTACCGCCTGGCGGCCGATGGTCCGACGCCGCTCGAGGCGCCGGTGGTGCCGAATCTTCGCCTTGCCTGATGGCGGCGGGCCTTGGTACCGTTGGCAGTCGAACCCGGCGAGTGCTAATCGCAGCGCTCCCCCGGATGCCGAGTAAGCGACGCCCACGTGAACGTCCAGAGTGGACGTCCCGATGCCCAGCTCAATATGGAGGCGCACGATGAACTTGCAGCCGTTGGAGGACCGAATCGTGGTCCGGCCGGACGAGGCCGAAGAGAAGACCATCAGCGGACTCGTGATCCCCGACTCCGCCAAGGAGAAGCCCCAGCAGGGCGAAGTGCTTGCGGTCGGCCCGGGTCGGCGCGCCGAGAACAGTGGCGAGCTCATCCCGATCGACCTCGTGGTCGGCGACTCTGTCGTGTACTCGAAGTACGGCGGCACCGAGATCATCGTCGACGGCGAGGACCTGTTGATCCTCAGCTCGCGTGACGTCCTCGCCAAGGTCGTCGGCGGCACCAAGAAGAAGAAGTAGCTCGCCCTCGCGCTACACGCGCGAGCGACATGCGAACCAGCGGGCGGCCTTCGGGCCGCCCGCTTCGCGTTCCGTTGTCGTGCTCGCGTCGGCCTGGATA
>JAUZEI010000150.1 GCA_030839105.1 Actinomycetota bacterium | reverse complement strand
GGCCTTCTGGTTCGCGATCTTCATGTCGAACCCGGCCGCCTTCAGCTGTTGCTGCACGATCGTCTCGGTCAGCTCACGGCGCTTGTTGCTCGTCGTCGAGTTGATCGTGAACGATGCCTTCTGGCCGCCCTTCGCCCAGATCCCATCGGAACCCTTGGCCCAACCGTCGCCGGTCATCAAGCTGGTGACCTTGTCGAGGTTGAGTTTGTAGTTGGCCCACGCGTCCGGGTTGCTGTAGTCCTTCACCACGGGCGGGTTGAGTGAGTTGACCGCGGTCTTCACCCCGAGGCCGCCGAACAGTCGATTCACGATCGCATCGCGGTCGATCGAGTACCCGAGCGCCTGCCGGACGACAACGTTGTCGAACGGCGGCTTCGCGTTGTTGATCCACAGCGCTTCGGCTGCGCCCGTGTTCGAGTTGTAGATCGTGTTCGAGTTGGGCAGGCCCTGACCGATCGCGGCGACCACGTCGAGCTGGGGCTGTGGGTAGATCATCTGCACCTGGCCCGAGCGGTAGGCCTGGAACTCGGCCGCCGTGTCGGCGAGGATCTTGAAGGTCACCTGGTCGAGCTTCGGCTTCGGCCCCCAGTAGTTCGCATTGGGGGTCATGACGATCGAGTCGGTCTTGTTCCACTTGGCAGTCCACGGGCCACCCGACCACGTGTAGCCGTCCTTCATCAACGCGTTGCGGTCCTTACCCTTCAAGATGTGCGACGGCAGGATCCCGACCGTCCCGGAGAAGAGCAGCTCGAAGCTCGCGAACGTCTTGCCCGGCTTGTACTTCACGACCACGGTCTTGGGGTCAGGGCAGGTCACCGAACCGATGTCGACGTAGCCGGTGCGGTCGTAGATGTCCTTGCCGTTCTGCTGCTGGTCGGCGGTGTAGACGAAGTCGTCACACGAGATCGCGACGTTGTCCGACCAGTGCGCGTCGGGGTTGATCTTGTAGGTGATCGTCTCGACCGGGTCCTGAGTAACCGTCGGAGCGCCGGCCAGCACAGGCCCGGGCGTGTTCTTCAGGTCGCCGCCGGTGCCGGAGGCCAGGAACGCGAAGGGGATGGTGCCGTTCTCGGCCATCCAATAGCCCCAGCTCGATCCGGCGCAGGTGCCGATCCAGTCCATGCAGTCGGGCTCCTGCTCGGCCCCGATGGTCAGCTTGCCGCCGGTCGGCACATCGGCCGGGGCGACGGTCGAGCCCGAAGTCGACGCCGTACTGGATCCGCCACCCTTACTGCTCGAACCGCATGCGGCCAATGCCAACGCGGCCGCCAGCGCAACTACGACGAGTCGCAACGGTGTTCGGCGCACAAGACTCACAGGTCCTCCCCTAGCTTTTTGGTACTTCAGGCCTTCTTCGGCTGTTTCACCCGGGAACATACGTCTTTTGGGCCGAAAGTTGGTGCCATTGCCCGGCTATCTACCGCGCCCGGCCCGTGAATAAGCGCGCGAGGCTACGCAACGTGGAGCAATTGCGCACGACAGGGTCAATCCAGGCGCATGGAGAGCAGGATGCTCGTAAAGGTGAAAACGACCGCCACCACGACCGTCAGGCGGTCGAGGTTCTTCTCGACCACGGTCGAGCCGGCCATCGCGCCACCACCGGCGCCTCCGAACATGTCGGAGAGCCCGCCACCACGACCCGCGTGTAGGAGGATGAAGACGATCAGCACCAACGAAGCCAGCAGATGCATGACGATGATCACCGCATTCAGCAGCACCGACAGGTCTCCTCGATCACGCCTTCGGAACCCAGACAGTCTACGCGACGCTCGCTTCGCGGAATCTCAGCCTGCCGAATACTGCACGATACGGCCGAAATCGTCAGGATCCAGGCACGCGGCGCCCACGAGCCCACCATCGATCTCCGGCATGGCCATCAGCTCGGCGACGTTCCCGGGCTTGACGCTGCCGCCGTAGAGGATGCGTAGGGCGTCGGCGAACTCGTCGCCCAGGCCGATCCGCAGATGGTCGCGGATGACCTTGATCGTGTTGTTCGCGTCCTCGGGACCGGCGCTGCGACCGGTGCCGATGGCCCAGATTGGTTCGTACGCCACGATGCAACGGGCGGCATCGTCCATCGGCAGGCCTGCGAAGGCGGCCTCGATCTGGCCCTTCACCTTGGCGTCGGTCGTGCCCTGTTCCCGCTCCTCCAGCGTCTCCCCGACGCAGAGGATCGGCGCCATGCCCGTCGCGAGCACCGCGCGGAGCTTCTTGGCCACCATCTCGTCGGTCTCGCCGAACAGCTGACGGCGTTCCGAGTGCCCGACGATGACGTACTTCACGGTCAACTTGGCGAGCATGAGGGGGCTGATCTCGCCCGTGTACGCGCCGCTCATCTCCCAGTGACAGTTCTGTGCGCCGAGCTGGATCTGGAGCCGGTCACCGTCGATGGTCGTCTGCACGGACCGAAGCGCGGTGAAGGGGGGACACACCACGACGTCGACGCGTTCGTAGTCCTTGGCGTCGAGTCGGAATCCGAGCTTCTGCACCACCTGGATCGCCTCCAGGTGCGTGTGGTTCATCTTCCAGTTGCCCGCCATCATCGGCTTGCGAACGGTCATCGTCGGGTCCCCTTGCGTAAGGCCTGCAGTCCGGGCAGATCGCCGAGCTCGATCAGCTCCAGCGAGGCGCCGCCACCGGTGGAAATATGGTCTATGCGATCGGCGAGGCCGAAGTGCGCCACCGCCGACGCACTGTCACCCCCGCCGACGACCGTGAAGCCGCGGGAGTCGGCAACTGCGCCGGCGACGGTGCGGGTGCCCGCCGCGAAGGGCTCGAGCTCGAAGACGCCCATCGGTCCGTTCCACAGCACCGTCTTGGCGCCGGCGATCACGTCGGCGTAATGGCCGGCCGTCTCCGGCCCGATGTCGAGGCCCAACATGCCGTCGGGAATCGACCCGGCGCGGACGTGCTGGGTGCGCGCGTCGGCCGTCATGTCGGAGGCAACGACGACGTCGGTGGGGATCTCGATGCGCCCCGTCGCGAGCAGCTCGCGGCAGTGGTCGATCTGGTCGTCCTGCACGAGCGAGTCGCCCACGCGCCCACCTTGCGCGACGAGGAACGTGAACGCCATCGCCCCGCCGATCAGCAGCGTGTCGCACCGCTGGAGGAGGGCGTCGATCACGCCGAGCTTGTCGCTGACTTTGACGCCGCCGAGGATCCCGACGAACGGATGCTTCGGCGCGTCGAGCAAGCCGCCGAGCACTTCGACCTCGCGTGCGAGCAGCCGCCCGGCGGCCGCCGGCAGCACCAGAGGCGGGCCGACGATCGATGCGTGCGCTCGATGCGCGGCGCCGAATGCGTCGTCGACGTAGACGTCGCCGAGCTGGGTCAGGTTCGCGGCGAAGGCGGCGTCGTTGGCCTCCTCCCCCGGGTCGAAGCGCAGGTTCTCGATCAGCATCACTTCGCCGGGGTGCAGGCTCTCGGCGCGGGCCATCGACTCGAAGCCCGCGACCTCGGGCGAGAGGGGGACGTCGATGCCGAGCAGTTCGCTCAGGCGGCGGGCGACGGGAGCGAGCGAGAATTGCGGATCGACCTTGCCCTTCGGCCGGCCGAGATGGGAGCAGCAGACGATCTCGGCGCCGCGGTGACGCAGGTATTCGATCGTCGGCAACGCGGCGGTGATCCGGAGGTCGTCCTCGACCTTCCCGTCGTTGAGCGGGACGTTGAAGTCGGCGCGCAACAGGACGCGGGTGCCGCGTTCAACCTCGAGGTCCTCGAGTCGAGGAACCGGATCGACCATGAGCGGCTCCCGAGTCGGTGAGGTGGTCTAGCCGACGAATTCGACGAGGTCGACGAGACGGTTCGAGTAGCCCCACTCGTTGTCGTACCAGCCGAGCACCTTGACCATCTTGCCGTTCGCCATTGTGTCGAGCGACGAGAAGATGCACGACGACGGGTTCTGCACGATGTCGGCCGACACCAGCGGAAGGTCGGAGTACTCGAGCACGCCCCGGAAGCTCGTGTTCGCGGATGCGGCACGGAACGCGTCGTTGATCGCGTCGATGCTCGCGTCCTCGTCGAGGATCGCGACGAGGTCGGTGATCGAACCGGTCGGCGTCGGCACGCGCATGGAGAGGCCGTCGAGCCTGCCCTTGAGCTCGGGCAGGACCAGCCCGATCGCCTTGGCCGCGCCGGTCGAGCTCGGGATGATCGACAGCGCGGCGGCGCGCATGCGGCGGAGGTCGGGCTTGCCGGAGCGGCTCGCAACTGCCTGGTCCTGGAGTT
>JAUZEI010000410.1 GCA_030839105.1 Actinomycetota bacterium | reverse complement strand
ACGATCGTCGCGCTGACACGCGCCGCGTTGCAGAGCCCGATCGTGCAGCGCGCGGCGGCGCGTCCCCGATGGCGCGAGATGTACGTCGCCGTGCCCTTCGACGGCATCACGCTCGAGGGCTATGTCGACCTCGTCTTCCGCGACGACGACGGCCTCGTGGTCGTCGACTACAAGACCGACGCCGTCGACGCCGTCACGCGCGCCGACCGCATCGCGCACTACCGGATCCAGGGCGCCGCCTACGCGCTCGCGATCGCGGAGGCGACGGGCGAGTTGGTGACGCGCGTGGTGCTCTGCTTCCTCGATCCGGCCGGGGCGTCGGAGGTGGAGTTCACAACCGGCGATCTGGCCGCGGCCGTCGCCGAGGTCGCATCGCTGGTCGCCGCCGAGCGGGACGAGCCGTCGCCCCCGCCACCGCTCGTGCCCTCCGACGTCTGAGCCGGGAGCACCGGAACCGGGTGTCGGGAGTGGGTGTCCCGCGGCCGCGGTCGGGGCCGCGCGGAGCCGGGCGAGCCGGGCGGGCACCTCCCCGTGTGCCATCCTGTTCGGACCCGTGAAGGTCCTCACGTTCTGCCTCAAGTTCCTGCTGACGGTTGCCCTCGGCGGTGCCGCGCTCGCGGGGTCACTGGCGCTGCTCGGGCCCGCGAGCCGGCCGCTCACGCACGCGACCACGCCGATCGGCAAGCTCGAGCTCACGATCAACGCGCCCCCGGCGCGTTCGCTCATCTACGACCGCAATGGGTCGCTCGTGAGCACGCTCGCCACCGAGGACCGCTCACCCGTCCGGTTGCGCGACATCCCGCAGGTCCTGATCAACGCCGTCATCTCGATCGAGGACCGAAAGTTCTATGAACACCACGGCGTCGACTGGGGTGGCACGACCCGGGCCCTCTTCAAGAACGTCGACGCAGGTGCCATCTCGCAGGGCGGGTCCACCATCACCCAGCAGCTCGTGAAGAACACCTTCAGCGTCGGCCGCAAGCGTGACCTCACGACCAAGGCGCGCGAAGCCGTGCTGGCGATCAACCTGGAGAAGCAGCTGAGCAAGAGCCAGATCCTCGTCGACTATCTCAACCTCGTGTACTTCGGGAACGGCGCCTACGGCGTGCAGGCCGCGGCCGAGCGTTATTTCCCTTTCACGCCGCTGGTCAAGCTGAACCTCCCTCAGGCCGCGCTGCTCGCCGGTCTGATCCAGTCGCCCGAGGCGCTGAACCCGGCCAAGCACCCCGGCGCGGCCGCCCGCCGGCGCAGTCAGGTACTCGACGCGATGGTGGCGAACGGCAAGATCACGGCCCCGGAGGCCAAGCTCTCGAAGTCGGTGCCTCTTCCTACGACGCTGAGCTACCCGCACTCGGCTTCGCTCGACTACTACATGGACGAGGTCAAGAACATCCTGCTCACCGACGACCCCACAGTGCAGGGCGATCCGGCCGAGGCGCTCGGTGCCAGCCAGCAGGTGCGGAGTACCGCGGTCTACCGCGGCGGCTTGAAGATCTACACCGCGTACGACCCGACGGTGCAGTTCGAGGCGACCGCGGCCATGAACGCGGAGCTTCCGCAGAACACACAGTTCACCGCGTCGCTCGTCGTGATCGACAACGCCGACGGTGGCGTGCGCGCCATCGCCAACGGTCGCACGTTCGCCCAGATGCAGTTCGACCCCGCGACCGAGGGTCCCGGTCGTCAAGCCGGCTCCTCGTTCAAGGTCTTCACGCTCGCCGCCGCGCTGAGTCGCGGCTACACCGCCAACGACAGCGTCTCGACCAGTCCGTTGCACTGGCGCCTCGACCAGGGTTCGGGCAAGGGCTCGTTCTACGACCTGGGAGGCGGCGGCGACGACTGCGGTGGCGACGTGATCTCGCTGAGCCGGGCGGTCGCTCGGTCCGACAACTGCGCGTTCGTGCGTACCGAGCTCTCCCTCGGACCCGGCCACTTCGGTGCGGACGGCGTGGGCGCGGTCATCCAGATGGCCAAGGCGATGGGCATCAACACGTCGAGCTTCAACCCGAGCGTCGTGTCGACCACGCTCGGAACGCAGGGCGTGCACCCGCTCGACATGGCCGAGGCATACTCGGTGCTCCCGAACGAGGGCATCTTGAAGCGGGCGACCTTCGTCACGAAGATCGTCGACCGCAACGGGCACACGATCTATCAGGCGCCGACCTCCGGCACGCGGGTGCTCGACGCGAACGTCGCCCGCACCGAGACGAAGATGCTCACCGGCGTCCTACGCTCCGGTACCGCGGCCAGCTCCCTCGGCAACTTCCCCCGTCCGGCGGCGGGCAAGACGGGCACGACCGACCACAACCAGGACGCCTGGTTCGTCGGCTACACGCCGCAGTACACCGCCGCCGTGTGGATGGGGAACCCACTCGGTGAGGTCCCGATGACGAACGTCAACGGCATCACGGTGTTCGGTGCGACGTTCCCCGCGCATATCTGGCGTCACTTCATGGAGGACGTGACCGGGCCGCTGCCGGTGGTCGACTTCGCCCAACCCGACGACACGCTGTTCAATCACTCCCGCTTCATCAGCGAGCTCGGGCGCCGGACGAGCTACGTACCCTCCGGCTACCCCTCCCGGACGGTCCCGGTGACCACGCCTTCGACGGTGGCGACCACGCCGACGTCGAAGCGCACGACGAAGACGACGGTCCCGCATTCGCCGCCCCCGACCCGAAAACCGACACCGACCACCGTGCACGGCAAGAAGAACGGAAAAGGGCCCTGACGTGAGCATCGACGAGCTCGAAGCTCTGTTGCTCGTGCAGGACAGCGACATCACGCTCGATCAGTTGCGCCACCGGCGCGCGGCGATGCCGGAACGAGCCGAGCTGACCGCGCGGTCGGCCGATCTGCGCGCGACCGAGGCCGAGCGGGCCGAGGTCGGCGAACGCCATCGCGTCGTGCTCGCCGAGGAACGCCGTATCGACGACGAGGCCCAGACCGTGGGGGAGCGCGCCGACGAGGTGAACAAGCGTCTCTACTCGGGAACGATCTCGTCCCCGAGGGAACTACAGGCGATGCAGGCTGACATCGACATGCTGCACCGGCGGCGCTCCGATCTCGAAGACGAAGAGCTCGAGGTGATGGAACAACGCGAGACGCTCGACAGCGAGCTGGCAACGCTCGACGCGCAGATCGCGTCCCTGCAGGCGAGCGTGTCCGAGCTGACCGCCACGATCGCGGCGACCGAGGCGGAGATCGACGCCGACGTCGCGCGCGAGATGGCGGCGCGCGCCACCCTCGCCGAGCCGATCGCGGACTCGTTGCTGCGCGACTACGATCGGCGCCGCGCACAGAACCGGGGTGCGGGGGCGGCACGCCTCGTCGGCACCACGTGCCAGGCGTGCCACCTCACGATCCCGTCGACGGAAGCCGAGCGGGTCCGCCGCGACGCGGGCAGTGTCGTGTCCTACTGCGACAACTGCTCCGCGATCCTCGTTCCGTGACCCAGTCCTCGCTGTTCGGCGACGGCAACGTCGACAAGTCCGACGGCAGCGTTGATGGCAGCGTTGATGGCAGCGCTGGTGGCAACGTCGACGAGATCGTCATCTATTGCGACGGCGGCTCGCGCGGCAACCCGGGACCGTCGGCGATCGGCGCAGTCGTGCTCGACCCCGCAACCGACCCGCCCCGGCGCCTGGCCGAGGTGAGCGAGTGCATCGGTATCACCACCAATAACGTCGCCGAGTACAAAGCCCTGATCGCGGGCCTGGTCGCGGCCGAGCGGTTCGGCGCCCGCCGGGTACGCGTGCGCGCCGACTCCAAGCTCGTCGTCGAGCAGGTGAAGGGAAC
>JAUZEI010000409.1 GCA_030839105.1 Actinomycetota bacterium | reverse complement strand
AGGCGCACCTCGATCCAACGAACAACCCGGCGGCGAGCGGCAAATATCGATGTGCCTCGGTGCTGAAGATCCAAGGCGGCAAGTTCGTGCCTCAGTTCACGGAGCCGGGCAAGCCCTGGACCTGTTTCGATCCCGATCCCAACGTCCCCATCTCGAAGGCCCCCGAGCATCTTTCGTTCGCGCCGGGCGGGCAGGGCTGAGCCGAACTGCCACGGGCGTCGAGATAAGAGCGGTCACCTGACGAGATGGAAAAGCTGCTCGGCGCGCTCATCGACGGCGTCGCGTTCGGATGCGTCTATGCGCTCCTCGCCGTCGGCCTGACGCTCGCGTACAAGACGTCGGGCGTCTTCAACATCGCCTTTGGCGTGCAGGCATTCGCGTCGGGCGCGCTCTACTACGAGCTGCACGTGAACGACGGGTGGGGAATCCTGCCCGCGTTCATCGTCTCGGTGGTCATCGTGGCGCCGTTGATCGGCGTGATCCTCGACCGCGCCCTGTTCCGCTATCTGCGCAGCGCGCCGCCGATGGCACGGCTCATCACGGCGTTGGGACTACTGGTCGCGATCCCGCAGATCGTGCTGCTCAAGTTCAACCAGACCGAGGCCACGCACCCGACAGGGATCGTTCCCGGAGGTGACGTCCCGTATCACATCTTCGGCGCCACCCTCTCCCGCGACCAGCTCTCGATCATCGCGTGTGCCGTCATCGTCGCGGTCGGACTCGTCTTGTTGTTCCGTTACACCGCGCTCGGGATCCGTATGCGCGCGGTGGTCGAGAGCCCGCGCATGGCCGAGCTCGCCGGCACCGACTCCGATCGGATCAGTACGGCGGCCTGGATGCTGTCCAGCCTCGTCGCGGGGCTCGCGGGCGTGCTCCTACCGACCGTCACCTCACAGGTGGGCGACATCTACTACACGACGCTCCTGACCGCCGCGATCGCGGCGGTGGTGCTCGGTTCGTTGACCAGCATCCCGCTCGCGTTCATCGGTGCCATCGGCCTGGGCGTGGTGCAGGAGCTGCTCAACCGGTACCTACCGACGAACAGCGTGCTCGCGAGCAACCAGCGGCCGTCACTCCCGTTCGTCGTCTTGTTCTTGGTGCTGATCCTCTCGCCCCGACTCCGCAATCGGCGCGAGCTCACCGACCCACTCTCGAGCGTCGATCCACCGCCACCGGCGCCCGCCGCCGGACAGCGCAGCCGCGAGCTCACCATCGGCACGCGCGTCGCGGGAGTGCTCTTCGGCCTCGGCGTCGGTTACTACGTCTTCTTCCACGGCAACGCGAGCGTGGTGGGACAGGGGATCCAGGTCGTCATCTACGCGATCATCTTCTGCTCGATCGTCGTCATCACGGGCATCGCGGGCGAGGTGTCGTTCGCGCAGGCGACGTTCGCGGGCATCGGGGGCTTCGCGTCGGCGCAACTTTCGTCGAGCGCCGGCATGTCGGTCATCGTCACGATCATTCTCGGCGGTGTCATCGCCGCCGCGGTCGGCGCTCTGCTCGCGATTCCCGCGTTGCGTCTCGGCGGCATCTTCTTGACGCTCGCCACGTACGCGTTCGCGCTGTTCTTCGACAACGTGGTCGTGAGTCTGAGTTGGGTCAGCGGCGGACTCTTCCCGGTCGTGGCGCCCCGCCCGCAGATGGGTTCGATCGACTTCGCGAGCGACAAGTCGTTCCTCGCGCTCTGTCTCGTGTTCCTCTTGATCGTCGGAGTCATCGTCATCCAGGTCCGCAACGGCACCACGGGTCGCTACCTCTCGGCGGTACGCGGCAGCGAGGTCGCGGCGGCGTCGGTCGGGATCAGCCCCACCCGCGCCCGGATCACCGCCTTCGCGCTCTCGGCCGGTATCGCGGGCGTGGGCGGCGCTCTCCTCGCGAGCTACGAGGGCCACGCGAACAAGATCGACTTCAACGCGACCCTGGGCTTGTTCTGGGTCGTGATCGTCGTCACCCTGGGTCCGCGCACCGTCGAGGGCGCGATCCAGGCCGCGATCGGCTTCGTGCTGTTCCCGGCCCGGGTGCTGCCCGACTGGCTTCCGTGGCTTATCAACCATGTCCAGCCGTTCCTGCACGTCGACTCGTTGCCCAACGCGGTGCAGTTCATCTTCTTCGGCTTCGGTGCGCTGACCTACGCCAAGCACCAAGAGGGCATCCTCGAGGCCAACAAGGTCAAGTCGCTCGCCTGGGTGCAGGGGAAGATCGATCGCTTCAAGTCGAGGGGCGGCACCAAGCCCGAGGTCGAGGCCGCGGGTGCTTCGGGGGCGGCGCGGTGAGCCTCCTCGTCGCCGAAGGCGTCACGAAGACGTTCGCCGGGATCACCGCGCTCGACAACATCGAGATCGACGTACGTCCGCAGGAGATCGTCGGCCTGATCGGACCGAACGGTGCCGGCAAGACCACGTTCTTCAACTGTCTCCTCGGCATCCTCAAGCCCGACGGCGGGCGCGTCACCTTCGAGGGTCGCGACCTCGCACGCGTCGCGCCGTACAAACGCGCGCGTCTCGGCATCGGGCGTACGTTCCAGCGCATCGAGCTCTTCAGCGGTATGACTCCGCGCGACCACTTCCTCGTCGCGGAGCGCGTGCGCAACGGCCGTGGCGCGTTGTGGAAGGACGTGCTGTTCCTGGGCGGGCCGTCGGCCGACGAGAACGCGCGCGTCGGCGCGATGCTCGAGCTGCTCGACCTCGTCCCGGTCGCGGACCGGCCCATCGAGTCGCTCAGCCTCGGAGTCGGTCGACTCGTCGAGATCGGGCGGGCGCTGATGACCGAGCCGAAGCTCGTGCTGCTCGACGAGCCGTCGTCGGGCCTCGATCGGCACGAGACGGAGCAGCTGGCCGGTCAGCTGCGTACCGTGCAGAACGAGCGGGGTTTCGCCGTGTTGCTTGTCGAGCACGACGTCGAATTCGTGCGCAGCCTCGTCGAGCGGGTGTTCGTGCTCGACTTCGGCACCCTGATCGCGTCCGGCACCACCGACGAGGTGTTCGCCGACACCGCCGTCCGCAAGGCCTACCTCGGGGACATCGTCTGATGGCCGCCGTGGCGGAGCCGGCCGGCGCCCCGGTCCTCGAGCTGTGCAACGTCGACGCGGGATACGGCCCGTTCCGGGCCATCTTCGACGTCTCGTTCTCGTTGGCGCGCGGCCGGGTGCTCGCGCTGCTCGGATCGAACGGTGCGGGCAAGACCACGATCGCCCGCGTGTGCTCGGGGCTCGTCGTCCCGACGGCGGGCAAAGTGCTGTTCGGGGGCGAGGACGTCACCGGCCGGCGGGCGTA
>JAUZEI010000374.1 GCA_030839105.1 Actinomycetota bacterium | reverse complement strand
AATCCATGTCGTCGAGGAGCGCGTTCGCCATCTCCTGCAGCTGCGCTCGCTGCTCGGGGGTCATCGAGTTGAGCAACTGCTGCATCTGCGCCATCGAACGCGCCATGTTCTCGAGCAGCTCGTCCAGCGTCTGGGGGTTGTCGGGGAAGAAGTCGCCGAAGCGCTCCATGAAGCCTTCGAAATCGGGCTCCTCGCCTGCCTCGCGCTGCTCGAGCATGTGGTTCAGCTCGGCCATCATGTCCTTCATGCGTGCGAGCTGCTCGGGCGACATCTGGGACATGCCCTCGTTGAGCTGCTTGAACATGGAGTCGAGTAGTTGCTTCTTCAGCTCTTCCATCAGCTCTTCGAAGTGCTGGCGCGCGCTGTCGTCCATCCAGTCGTATTCCTGGAGGTCGCTGACTCGGCCCGCGAGATCGGGCGGCAGCTGTTCGAGCTGTTGTCTGCGTTGTTGCGCGAGCTCGTCGAGCAACTCTTCGCGGCGCTTGTCGCCCGACTGCTGCGCCTCGTCGACGCGGCGGTCGATGCCGGCGCGCTCTTCGTCGACGATCTCGTCGAGGCGGTTCGCGATGTCTTCGTACACTCCGCCGAGGTCGTAGCGATCGAGTTGCTCGCGCCGTTGCTCACGCAGCTTCTCGAGCATCTCGCGCATGCCCTGCACGTCGCGACCCTGGCGGTCCTGGAAACCCTGCTGCATCATGCGGCGCAGCGCGGCGTTGAGATCGCCGTGGTAGAGGAGATCGTCGGTCATCTCCTCGAGCAGCGCATCGGCGTCGAGGTCGAACCCCACCTGGGTACCGTCCCAGCGGGAGTATTGGGCACGGGTCGACATGCCGTTACCGTACCCCCGTGAACTTCGGCTCGGACTTCTGGTGGGGAACGGGCGCGTCGTCGACCCAGGCCGAGGGTGCCGCACCCGCGTCCGACTGGTTTGCGTTGGAGCGGGCGGGCACGATGCCGCCCAGCGGTGACGGCAACGGCTTCGGCCAACGCTTCGACGAGGACTTCGCGTTGTACGCCCAGCACGGGCTCACGCACCACCGCCTGTCGATCGAGTGGGCGCGCATCGAGCCCGAGGAGGGGCGGCGCGACAACGCGGCCGTCGAGCACTATTTGGAGGTGCTGACGTCGGCGCGGGCCGCGGGGGTTTCGCCATGGGTCTGCCTCCATCACTTCACGCTCCCGGGCTGGTTCACGGAGATGGGTGGCGGGTTCGTCGACGACCGGGCGCGCTCCTACTTCTGGGCGCGCCACGTCGCCTTTTGCGCGGAAACATTCGGCGATCTGGTCTTCGGTTGGAAGCCGATCAACGAACCCGGTGCGTACGCGGGCATCTATCCGCACCGGCAGAGGCGGTTCGAGATGCTGGGCGCAGTGCTGCTCGCGCAGCGCGACGCGTGGCGCGAGCTGCGCGGAGGCGGGAAACCGGTCGCGACGATCCACAACCTGTCGCCCGTTTTCACCGTGGCCGACACGATCCCCGCCGACGCGATGCAGGCCCGGCTCGACGCAATGATGTGGGACGTGTGGATGCGCGCCGATCGCGATGGCGTGCTCGAGCTGCCCGGTCGGCCTCCCGTCGAGGTTGCCGACCTGCGGGAAGCGTGCGACATCATCGGCTTCTCGTACTACAGCGCGACGGGGGTCGACGCGGAAGGCAAGATCGTTCCCTATCCCCCGTCGGCGCGAGTGGGATCGATGGGATACGCGCCGTGGAGCGAGGGATTGGCGATCGTTCTGCATCGACTGCACGACGAGCTTCCGGGCCGGCCGTTGTTGATCTGCGAGCACGGGATCGGGACGGACGACGACGACTGGCGATGCGACATCCTGCGCGAATCGCTGTCGCTGGTGGAGCGGGCCCGGGACGACGGCGTCGACGTGCGCGGCTTCTTCCACTGGACGGGCGTCGACAACTACGAATGGAGCCGCGGCTTCGACGTGCAGTTCGGCTGCTTTACGCGCGAACGGGAACCGCGCGGGAGCGCAGAGCTGCTGCGGTCGTTCGCGTCGACGGGCTGACGCTGTCTCGGTCGGGTCCGCTGGATCGGGCGGGCGCGTCGGTCCGGTGAGCCCGGGCTGTCGGCAACCTTCCCGAAAACCCGACCAACCAAATCAGCTTTTCGTCGCTCGGCTCGTTGCCCCCCGACGAATCTCCGTTGCGGCGATTCGTCGGAAGATTCGTCGCGTCTGCCGAGCGCGGTCGGACCCGTCGGAACGATTCGTCGGAAGATTCGTCGGAACAGGCTCCCCACGAGCTCGACCGTGTCGCAACGATTCGTCGGAAGATTCGTCGGAACGCTCTGAGCTGGGGTGTTGGGTCCTCGAGGCGGGCCAAATCGGCGCGACGAATCGACGGGGTGCATTGCGATTCGCGGCGACGAATGCGGAAAGCGTGATCAGCCGCGGGCGCGGTAACTCGCCCGGGTGCCGACGGCGTCCTTGTTGAGGCGCTTGGTCAGATGCAGTCCCTCGAGCACGAACTCGATGCCACTCGCGATTCCCGCGGGCGACTCGCCCACCCCGAGGTC
Source organism: Actinomycetota bacterium (assembly GCA_030839105.1). GTDB lineage: Bacteria > Actinomycetota > Acidimicrobiia > IMCC26256 > PALSA-610 > PALSA-610. The sequence goes on along the minus strand of JAUZEI010000374.1, from coordinate 1,762 downwards.
GGACAGCACCGCCGGCATGCCCTCGAGCTTCGACAACAGCTCGCCGTACTCCTTGGCCGGGACGTCCTCGCCCGTATGCACGATCGAGCCGTCCTCGAACGAGGCGACGATCGGGCCCAGCCGTTCCGGACGAACCCGAGCGCGGAACACCTCGAGCGTCGCCGCCTTGACGATGCGGTCGAGCACCTGGCCCTCGCGCCCGTCGTCGAGCGTCTCGATCTCGATCTTGCCGGAGCTCGACGCCGCCAGCGCCTCGAGGTCGGAAACCCGCGGCACAACCTGCGTCTCGCCACTCGACAGCGACCGGCGCGCCGCGTTCGCGACGAGCGTTTCGTAGTTCGAGATCGACAAACGCGCCGACACACCGGATCGCTGGTTCACGTGCGGCGAGCGGCGGGCGAGCTGCGAGATCTCGGCGACGATCTCGGTCATGAAGTCGGGCACCGAGACCTGCAGGCCGGCGCCGGTGAGGGCCCGCGCCTCCTGGTCGATGATCGCCATCTCGAGCTCGGTCTCGAGCGGGTAGTGCGTGCGGATCTGGGAGCCGAACCGGTCCTTCAGCGGGGTGATGATGCGCCCGCGGTTCGTGTAGTCCTCGGGGTTCGCCGACGCGACCAGCAGCACGTCGAGCGGCAGCCGGATCTTGTAGCCGCGGATCTGCACGTCGCGCTCCTCGAGCACGTTCAACAGTCCGACCTGGATGCGCTCCGCGAGGTCGGGTAGCTCGTTGATCGCGAAGATGCCGCGGTTGGTTCGCGGAACAAGTCCGTAGTGAATCGTCAACTCGTCGGACAAATACCGGCCCTCGGCGACCTTGATCGGGTCGACCTCGCCGATCAGGTCGGCGATCGAGGTGTCGGGTGTCGCGAGCTTCTCGCCGTAACGGCGATCACGGTGGACCCACTCGATAGGCGTGTCGTCACCGCGCTCGACGATCAGGTGGCGTGCGTGATTCGAAGCCGGGTCGTACGGGTCGTCGTTGATCTCACTACCGCCGACTATCGGCATCCATTCGTCGAGCAATCCGACCAGCGCGCGGATGATGCGCGTCTTCGCCTGACCCCGTTCACCCAGGAAGATCATGTCGTGACCGGCGAGCAACGCGTTCGCCAGTTGCGGAAGTACGGTGTCGTCGTAGCCGACGACACCTTCGACGAGGGGACGTTTCTCGAACAGGGCGCGGATCGCGTTCGCACGAATCTCTTCCTTGACGGGACGAGACTCCCAACCGCTGGCGCGCAGGTCTCCGAGGGTTGCGGGACGGCTCATGGGGGCGAGCATACGCTGACTCCAGTGAGCCGCCAGTCGCGCCCGAACCGGTCAACGAGTCTGTCGGGTCGATGGCGCGCACACGTCTCCGAGCCCGATCTGGCCAAGAGTTTCTCGGAGGTCGATTGCGACGACAGCTCCTGGACGACGGTCGCAATACCCCATCATTGGCGTCGCGAACCCGCGTTCGCGGAGCACGACGGACCGTTGCTCTATCGCCGCCGTTTCTCCGGTCCGGACGCCCGGCCCGGTGACGGCATGCGACGTTGGTACCTGGAGCTCGAAGGCATCTTCTACTACGGCGACGTGTGGTTCGACGGTGAGTATCTCGGCGCGACCGAGGGTTATTTCGCTCCCCACTCGTTCGAAGTGACACAGCCGTTGCGCGAACGAGCGGAGCATCTGCTCGCGATCGAAGTCGCGTGCCCGCCCCAACGCGACCGCGGTGCGAAGCGAACGATCACCGGCGGCTACTGGCAGTCGCCCGTGTTCG
>JAUZEI010000366.1 GCA_030839105.1 Actinomycetota bacterium | reverse complement strand
CGAGGACAGCGGCGGCGGTCGGGCCGCCGGGCCTGGTCGTGATTCCCAGGCGGCGCAGGAGCGCAACGGCCCGGTCACGGCTCGACCGCGCCCCGAGGCGCTCGAAGCAGGCGAGCGCGCCGCGCGCCTCGGCGATCGCATCGGAGTCACGACCGGCGGCCGCATACGTAGTGGCGAGGTCGAGGCTGACGAGACCCGACAGGAGCGGCCGTTCGCCGTCGCGGAGATGCTGCTTGGCCTGCTCGAACGGGCCGACGGCACCAGCATGGTCGCCGCCACCGGCGAGAACCCGGGCGCGGGCGAGTGCCGCCTCGCCCTGCAGTCCCTTGCTGTCGGCGGCGTCGGCGAGCTGTTGGAGGCGATCGGCGGCGAGTGCGGCCGCCTCGATCTCGCCCCGTTGCAGCTCGGCTTCGACGAGGAGCGCGAGCAGTACCCCACCGCGCAGTGCATCACCGACGAGCTCGCGGATGCCCCGCTCCAGCACCGCCGCGGCGAGCGCGACGTCGCCGCGCGCGAGATGGACGCGAGCGATCGGCGCACATGCCGTGACGCGGTCCTCGTACGGTGCGAGCAGTTCTGCGGCCTCTTCGATACGCCCTTGTTCGACGCGTAACGCGGCGAGGTTGGCCGTCGTGTCGGCGCGGTGCCCGACGCTCTGCGACCCACTCGGACCGAGCACCTCGAGCATCGCGGCCTCGGCCTCGGCCCAGCGGCCCGCGCTGCACAGCACGGAGCCGTACGCGGCCCGGCAATGCGTGTGCAGGATGCGCGGCCGCCCTTCGAAGCGATCGAGCACCATCGCCTGGATCAGGCGGGTCCACTCTTCGGCGCTTCGGACGTCACCGGCGCGGTCGCACGACGAGAGCATCGAACAGAAGCTCTTGCCGACGACCGCGACGCTTTGCACCTCTCCGGCGGCGATGATCGCGAGCGCCTCGTCGAGACGATCGAAGCCTTCGCGGACGCGACCGCTGGTGACCAGGCCCAGACCGCTATCGGCGAGCGCGCGTACCTCGAGGTCGAGGTCGCCGAACTCGGCTGCGAGCGCGAGCGCGTGCTCGGTGCTCCGCAGCAGGTCGTCGATGTCCACTCGTTCGCATGCCATCAGGGCCAGCTCGAGATAGCCCCACTCCACGCACGGCCCGGCCCGATCCAGGAGCCGGCGAGCGCGCGCGATCCAACCGTTTCCCGCGGCGGCATTGCCCAATGTGTTGCCGTGCAGTTCGGCGAGATCCGTCGCCACCAGAGCCGCGGCGCGAAGCTCACCCGCGGCGCGAAGACCCGCGAAAGCCTGTTCCCACTCGCGGCGCGCGCCCTCGAAATCGTCGTCGGCGTACGCGATGGCGCCGAGCAGCCGGCGCGCCGGAGCCGATTCTTCCAGGTCGAGCGTCATCCGCAGATCACCCGCGGCGAGCGCGAAGTCGCCGCGCCCGAAGGCCGATTGCGCCGACTCCAACAGGCTGGCCGCTTCGCTCACGACGCGGATCGTACGCCGTGACAGGTGGACGACGCCGGGCTCGGCGACGTTGAGTCGGGAGGCGCCGCGATCTCGTCGAGCCGCAAGGTGGCGTCGACGGGGAGGCGCCACGAGCGCGTCCGGATTTCTCCAGCCGGATCGCTCGGCGTCGCCGTCGCCGTCAACCGCGGGCGGAGACCTGCATGTCCTTGGGGGACTCGGTAGCCGTCGCACGCGTCGCGGCGCGCGCAGCCGCGCGGGCGGCGGTGCGCAGACCGGTGACGATCTCGTCGGTCCACGCGTCGATGTCGTCCCAGTCGCGGTGGTCTCCGTAGCGGCCGCGCATGCCGCGGAAGATGATGCGATCGGGCCGGGGCCACTGGTCGCGTTGAATGGCGCCCGCAAACTCGGCGTGATCGAGCGCGTGCGTCGCCTTGCGGAAGTGCGCGATCTCCTTCGGGCTGCGGCGGAGTGCGCGCAGCTGCGCGGCGACCGCACCCGGGAACGCGCTGCTCGACTCGCCGACGAGTCCGACGCTGAAGAGCCAGACGGGTCGGTTGGCGAGCGCGGTGAGGTGGCGGTGCACGAAGTCGGAACCTTCCGGCAGCCAGGCGCCGTCGTGGATCGCGCTCCCGACGACGACGGCGTCGAACTCGTTGACGTCGTCGATCTCGTCGACCGGTCGGACCGCGACCGCGAATCCGTTCTCGCCGAGTTGGGCGGCGATGCGCTCGGCAATGCCGCGCGTCGACCCGTGGGCGCTCGCGTACCCGACCAGAACCGCCATCTCGTCGCCTCGCCCTCGGTGCGGCGGGGGAGGGGGTGTAGCCATCGTGAGCCTCCTGACGGTCCCCGTCTGCGTCAACGTCTCCTTTTGATCGTCACCCTCGGCCAGGACCTTGAAGAAAGGGCCCTCGTGGAGCAATTGTCGCTTCGGTTCCAGCGGCCATTCACGCATCGGTCACGCGTCCGTCATCCATCGGGGCGCGCGAGCGATGCCCCGCGCTCCTGGCGGGGGCGGGGCAACGCTCGATCCGTCCCAACCGTTCTTCGGTCATTTCTGGTCGTGCCCGGGCCTTGCGGCTGTGTTCACGGACCCGGACGGATCATCCGCCGCCGAGCTTCCGGAGTCGACCGC
>JAUZEI010000361.1 GCA_030839105.1 Actinomycetota bacterium | reverse complement strand
CGCCTTCAACAACTCGATGGCGTCGCTCGCCGACTGGCTGTTCTCGGCCAAGCTCATCGAGTTCCCGAAGCTGAAGCTCGCGTACTCGGAAGGTCAGATCGGCTGGATCCCGTACGTGCTCGAACGGGCCGACACCGTCTGGGAGCACCACGACAGCTGGCAGCATTCGAAGGAGCGCATTCCCGAGCCGCCGTCCACCTACTACTACGGCCGCATCTTCGGTTGCTTCACCGCCGATTATCACGGACTCCACTCACTCGGTGAGGTCGGCGAGGACAACATCTGCTTCGAGACCGACTACCCGCACACGGACACCACGTGGCCGACGTCGAAGGAGTATGCGGAGAAGATGCTCGCCGACTTCGACGAGAAGCTCGCGTACAAGGTGCTGCGCGGAAACGCGATCAGAATGCTGGAGCTCGACCGCACGTAGCGACGGACGAGAAGAAGAACTCCGTCAGCTCGCCAGGAAGCGCCGCGCGAACCGCTCCACCGGGGCGCGCCCTTCGGTCGGCCAGCCGCAGACGAGGTACCCGATGCCGGCCTTCTCCCAGGCGTCGACGGTCGCCGCGATCGCGTCGACGTCGTCTTCGAGCGACAGCGACGAGGCGCGCGTGATCTCGCCCGGATCACGCCCCGCGGCGTCCGCCATCGCGGTGAGACGCTGCGACTTCTCCGTCATCGATTCGGGTGATCCCCAGGTGTGCCAGACGTCGGCGTAACGCGCCGCGATCGGCATCATGCGTTTCTCGCCCGACGCGCCGATCCACAGCGGCGGGTGCGGCTGTTGCACCGGCCGGGGCCGCAACGTCGCGTCACGAACTTGAAAGTGCTCGCCCTCGAAGGTGAAGCCGTCAGTGGTGAGCAACCCGCGCACGATCTGCACGGCTTCCTCGAACGCGTCGATCCGCTGCTTCAACGGCGGGAACGGAATGCCGAGCTCGCGGTGCTCCTTCTCGAACCACGCCGCCCCGTACGCAAGTTCGAGCCGGCCACCGGACGCATGGTCGATCGTGACGGCTTCCGCCGCGTAGACCGACGGATGCCGGTAGGTCATGCCCGTGATGAGCAGACCCATGCGCACCTTCTCGGTCATCCCGGTCCAGGCCGCGAGTGTGGTGTTGCCCTCGAAGCACTCGCCCGGACCATCGCCGTACATGGGTTGGAAATGATCGAAGCCCCAAATGCCGTCGAAGCCCAGCTCGTCGGCGAAGCGGGCGCGAGCGGTCAGCTCGCTCCACGGCATCCGCTGTTGTGCAAGGTCCAAACCGAATCTCATGTTCGCTCCCCGGCTGATCCGCGAGGGGCGCAAGGTACCGGCAAACGCCCGGTCCGAAAAGCACGCACTCGACCCGTTTGACCCCGGCCGGCGCCTGAGCCGCCTTCGATACCCGATGGATGCGTGGATAAAGTCGCGGCGCAAAGGCCTTGTCCCTACGCGCTTCTCGCGCATGTCCTGAGGCGAGCGGACTTTGAGCAGTCGGTTGAGGGCCGGTTCGTCTCGGCCAACGGCACGAGGTCGCGTCCGATGCTGACGGCGGATCCGCCGGTCGACGCAACCAGCGTCGACACCGCCCCGCGCACGGCTGCGCACCGCTACCGGCCGTACCTCGACGGGATGCGTGCCATCGCCGTCTACCTCGTGGTCGCGTTCCACGCCGGTCTCGGGTTGCTGAGCGGCGGCTTCATCGGCGTCGACATCTTCTTCGTTCTCTCCGGTTTCCTCGTGACCGGCATCTTGATGCGCGACCTCGCATCGACCGGCCACGTTCGCTGGCGCGTCTTCTACGCGCGCCGCGTACGCCGCATCCTTCCGGCATCGCTGATCGCGCTCGTCGTCACCGCGTTGATCTACGCGATCGTCGCCTCACCGCTCGAGATGTTCGACGCGCTGGGCGGCTTCCGCGCCGCGTTCTTCTACGTCGCGAACTGGTTCTTCATCCACCAAGCCACCGACTACTTCGCCGCGAACGTCAACAGCAATCCGGTGCTCCACTTCTGGTCGCTCGCGGTCGAGGAACAGTTCTATTTCGTGTGGCCGCTGCTTCTCAGCGCGGTCTATCTGGTGGCGGGTCGCACCCGGCGCCGGTGGTGGATCGTCCGAAGCCTCGTCCTCGTGGCCGCGGTCGCATCCGCAGTACAAGCCCTCCACATCGCTTCCACGAACCTCGACCGTGCGTACTACGGCACCGACACGCGCGCCTACCAACTCCTCGCGGGAGCAGCCCTCGCGCTCACACCACAACTTCTCCGTCTCGGCGGTCGGATCCGGAACGCGGCGCGGGCGGTCAGCGCGGTCGCACTCGTCGCGCTCCTGGTGCTGGCGACATCCGCGATCTCGATGAGTGCGATCACGCGGGGGATCTGGACCGCGGTACTCGCCGTCGTGCTCATCGCCGCGCTCGAGAACGCGTCCGGCGGCGTCACCAACCGGGCGCTCTCGTCACCGGCGTTCACCTATCTCGGCCGGATCTCGTACGGCATCTACCTCTGGCACTGGCCCGTGATCGTCATCGCCGCGCACGGCCGCCATCTGAGCCCGGTGCAGCTGTTCGCGATCGCGACGCCGATGGCAACCGCGCTGGCGGCGGTGAGCTTCCACCTCATCGAGCACCCGATCCGCAGGTCTCGAATCCTCGATCGATTCCGCACGCCCGTGATCGCAATTGGATTCACGACGAGCATCCTGATCGGTGTCCTGGTCGCGCCGGCGATCCTCAACACCGGCAGCGGGAGCAGCAGCCTCGATGCCCTCGCGGCGGCCAGCAAGTCGCAACCCGGCCCCAAGCTCCTCGATTGGCGCGTCGCGTCGAAGGACTTCGTGCCCCTCGGATTCCACGACTGTCTGAACCAGCCCGTCGACGTCTGCACGGTCGTGAAAGGCACCGGCCTCAAGATCGTGATCGTCGGCGACAGCATCGCGCGCATGTGGATACCCGCCCTGACCGCTGTCGCGCAGAAGGAGTCGCTGACATTCTCGGTCGCGACGTTCCAAGGTTGTCCGTGGCAGGCGGGCCTCCAGTACAACGGCGCGGTGGCGGTTCAGACCGCATGTGCCGCGCACCAAAGGGATTGGTACCGGCGCGTCATTCCGCAGTTGCACCCCGACCTCCTCATTCTCGCCCAACACGGGTACGACGACGCGACGACACAGAATCGTTTCAACGTCCCGGGTATCGGCACCCTTACGAGCGCCAGCCCCCAGTTCGAACCCGTTCTCCAAGCGATGTCGGCCAACACTCTTCGCACTCTGCACGCTCCCGGACGGAGAATCGTGATCTTCGAACCGGTGCCGGTTCCTCCCTCGGACCCGTTGGCCTGCCTTTCCCGCGGCGGGAGCGTCGCCGCATGCGGGTTCCGCGCAAGTTCGGGACCGAGCATTCTGGAGCGCTATTTCCGAGAGCTGGCCCGGACCAACCCGGACGTCGCCACCGTCGACCTCGACCGGCTCGCGTGCCCGCAACTTCCGAGGTGCAACGCGGTCGTCGGGAACATCATCGCGTGGCGCGACGTCGCGCACGTGACCGCGACCTACGCGAAGACGCTCGCGCCGCAACTCGACGCGGTCCTCAAGCAGAAAAAGCTCCTGACCGGGCGCTGAGGAAGGAAGGGGAGAACGGATGGCCCGCAAGCGTGACCCCGTCGACGGCGTGCGCGAGCTGTGTCTCGCGCTACCCGAAGTGACCGAGCGACTGAGCCACGGCGCGCCGACCTGGTTCATCCGCGGGAAGAAGACCTTTGCCACCGCCTGGGACAACCATCACAACGACGACATCCTCGGGTTGATCTGCGCGGCGCCGCCGGGTGTGCAACAGGAGCTGGTCGACGAGGAGCCCGATCGGTTCTATGTTCCC
>JAUZEI010000367.1 GCA_030839105.1 Actinomycetota bacterium | reverse complement strand
TCGAATTGCCGTTCGTCTTCAATCCGGACATCACTCGCGGTCAGCTCGACACGCTCGCCGACGCGTTCGAACGCGGAATATAGCAGCGGTGACGATCCGCATCGACGAGCTCGTCGACGACCGGCGCGTGGTCATCTGCTGCGGAACGGGCGGCGTGGGCAAGACCACGACCGCGGCCGTCCTCGCGCTGGAAGGCGCTCGCCGCGGCCGCAAGGCCTGCGTCGTCACGATCGATCCCGCGCGCCGGCTCGCCGACGCGTTGGGGATCGAACGGCTCACCAACGACCCCACCGAGATCGACCCGAAGCTATGGGCCGACATCGGGGCCGAGGTGGTCCCCGGCGGCCGGTTGTCGGCGATGATGCTCGACACCAAGTCGACGTTCGATCTGCTCGTTACGCGCAACGCGTCATCACCGGAGCAGGCGCGGCGCATCCTGGAGAACACCTTCTATCGCAACGTGTCGGGTGCGCTCGGGGGCACCCAGGAATACATGGCGATGGAGAAGCTGCACGAGCTGCACGACGAGGGCGACTTCGATCTGATCGTCGTCGACACTCCTCCGACCCGCCATGCGCTCGACTTCCTCGACGCACCGCAACGTCTCACGCGCCTGCTCGACAACCGCGTGTTCCGATTGCTGATGATGCCGACGCGTGCCTACCTGCGCGTGGCGAGCGTCGCGGTCCAGACCTTTCTGCGCACCGTGGCGCGCGTGGTCGGATCCGAGGTGATCGAGGACGTCGTCGCGTTCTTCCGTGCGTTCGAAGGCATGGAGGAAGGGTTCCGGGAGCGGGCCGCAGTAGTTGGGGAGATCCTGACCGATCCCGCAACCGCGTTCGTGCTCGTCAGCTCGCCCCGGCGCGACGCGATGCAGGAGGCGACATTCTTCGCGGATCGACTCGCCGAAGCCGGGCAATCCGTACAGGCGCTCATCGTGAACCGCGTGCACCCGTCGTTCGGTGACGAGACACCCGCGGGGCTGCGCGCCGCGTCCGAAGCCCTTCGGAACGCGAGGACGGAGCCCGCGGCGCGACTCGCGGCCCTCTACGACAACCTCGCCGACTTCCGCGAGATCGCCACGCTCGAACGCGAGCATCTCGAAGCACTGCGGGTCCGTATCGGCGGAGACACGGTCCTGGCGTACATCCCGTACCTGGCGCACGACGTGCACGACTTCGCCACGCTGCACGAGGTCGGCAACCTGCTCTTCGATACGATCTCGACCCGATGACCACGATCCTCGTCGCCGCCGACGCCAAGTGGGTGCGCGACCAAGTGCGCGCCGCGTTCATGGGCCGGGGCCAGAACGTGGTCGAGGTCACCCGCGGACAAGACGTCCGCGACCGGTTCGCCGAGGTGAATCCCGATCTCGTGGTGCTCGACATGCAGATCGGCAACATGGGGGGTGTCGCCGTCGCCCTCGATCTCCGGCTGGAAGAATCCGGTGGTCGTCTCGACCGCGCCAACATCCTGCTGCTGCTCGACCGCCAGGCCGACGAGTTCATCGGCCGGCGCGCCGACGTCGACCTCATGCTGGTCAAGCCCGTCGACGCGGGCGTGCTGCGGCGAGCCGCGAAGCAGCTCCTTCCCGCCGCGAGTTGACGGATCCCGTGGACGATCACCAACTGGCGGCGCAGATCGCGCGCGAGGCCGGTCAGCTGCTCATGCGCAGGCGCGCCGAAGGCGCGTCGAAGGACGACGGCGACCGCGAGAGCAACGACCTGATACTCGCCCGCCTCGCCGAGGCCCGACCCGACGATGCCGTGCTCTCCGAAGAGTCGAAGGACGACCCGATCCGGCTCGAGCGGGAACGGGTGTGGATCGTCGACCCGCTCGACGGGACCCGGGAATTCGGCGAAAGCGGCCGCACCGATTGGGCCGTGCACGTCGCACTCGTCCTCAACGGCACGCCCCACGCCTGCGCGGTGGCGCTGCCGGCGCAGGACGATCTCGTCCTTGCAACCAAGCCCGCGCCGAGCCTCGCGCCGCCACACGACGGCAAGCCGCGGCTGTTGGTCTCCCGCACGCGGCCGCCGAAGCTCGCCGAATACCTCGCAGGGGTGCTCGACGCCGAACTGGTTCCCCTCGGCTCGGCCGGCGCCAAGACGATGGCGGTGATCCAGGGCCACGCCGACGTGTACGCGCATTCCGGCGGGCAGTACGAATGGGACTCGGCCGCACCGGTCGGAGTCGCGGCCGCCGCCGGATGCCACTGCTCGCGCATCGACGGATCGCCGCTCGTCTACAACCAGCCCGACGTCTACTTGCCCGACCTCCTCGTATGCCGCCCCGAGTTGGCGACGACGGTTTTGGCGGCGATCCGTGAGGCACCGGACGACTAGTCTCACTCGTTCTGCACACGGGGTGTAGCGCAGCTTGGTTAGCGCGCAGCGTTCGGGACGCTGAGGTCCCGGGTTCGAATCCCGGCACCCCGACTCTGTTTCCGAAGTGACTCCCGTCCGTTGGACCGGACTACGAGCCGTTCGCACACCCCCTGGAGAGTCGGTCGGGGTAACTCGACATCAAGGTCGAGTAACGACGCACGTGGGCCTCTGCGTGCGCGCCACGGTCGGGCCGGGCGATGTTCTTGCCGTCTGTGCGCTACACGGATGCCGGCGGCGCGAGTTCGAGTGCGGTTCGGCGCATGGTCCTGATCCTCACCGGCCCCGGCGCCGAACAACTCCGGTTGTCGCGGCGCGACTTCGGGTAGTTCCTGGGTCGCCGGCAACCGGCGGTCCCCGCGTCGTACGTCACGACGCGATCGAATCAACGTCAACAAGGGGAACGAGATGGATGCGATCGCGCTCTTGAAGGCCGACCACAAGGCCGTTTCCAAGTTGTTCCGTGAGTACAAGGCCGCGAAGAAGAAGGACAGCCCGGGCCGGGCGAAGTTCATCGACGATGCCAGCAAGGCGCTTTCCATCCACGCGGCGATCGAGGAGCAGGTGTTCTATCCGGCGGTGCGCTCGGAGGTTCCGAAGCTCGAGGACGCGATCTTGGAGAGCCTCGAGGAGCACCACGTCCTGAAGTGGACGCTCGAGGAGATCGCGGCGATCGGTGTCGAGGACGAGCGCTACGACGCCAAGGTGACCGTGATGATGGAGCAGGTACGTCATCACGTCGAGGAGGAGGAGACCGACTGGTTCCCCAAGGTGCGCGAGGCGCTGACGCGGGCTCGGCTCCAAGAGCTGGGCGCCCAGTTGGAGAAGGCCAAGAAGACCGCGCCTCGCACCCCCAACCCCGACCGCGTCGTCGCCCGCTAGCCGGGCTGCGTGAACAAACCTGCGGTCGGGCGCCGCAGACGATCATTGGCCCGGGCCGACCGACGCGCGTTCGCTCGGATCAACGGGAGGCGTTTGCAGGTACTCGACGCGACCATGCCCGGGCTCTCCCGTGCGGCCGATCATTCCGTGCTGTGGCTCGCGATCGCAGCGGCCCTCGGCGGGTTCGGCGGCCGGCGCAGTCGCCGCGCGGCACTCCGGGGAGTGATTGCAATCGCCGGTTCGTCGGCGATCGCGAGCGGCGTCCTCGAGCGGCTGCCGCCGCGCGTCCGGCCTCCGCTCGAACCGTTCCCGTTCGTCGGGCTCCGTCGACGGCCGATCTCGTCGTCGATGCCGTCGGGTCACGCGGCCTCGGCGGCGGCCTTTGCGACCGCCGCATCGATGGAGCTTCCGCTCGTCGGCGCGGCCCTCGGCGCGCTCGCGGCGGCGGTCGCCTATTCGCGCGTGTACAACGGCGTGCACTCCCCGGGCGAGGTCGTGCTCGGCGGCGCGATCGGCGCGGGTGTCGCCGCCGCGACAGTGAAGGTCTGGCCCCGCGCCGACTACTCACCCGCCTCCGCCCGTCCGGTCCCGGTCTCGCTGGCGCGCGTCGTCGGCGTTCCTTCGGCCGACGGCGCCGGGCTCACGAACGCGGTCAAACCCGGGGCGCACACGGGCCCGCCGAGAGTGCTCACGGACGAGCTGCGCGCCGTACTGCCCGAAGCGCGGATCGTGATGCCCGACACCGCGGCCGGTATCGAGCCGGCGTTGCGGGAAGCGGTCGCGCGAGGTGAGGCGATCGGGATCGTCGGCGGCGACGGCTCGGTCAATGCGGCCGCCGGGATCGCGGTCGAATACGACTGCCCGCTCCTCGTGGTACCGGGTGGAACGCTGAACCATTTCGCGCGCGACCTCGGATTGGAGTCGGTCGACGACGCCGCCCGAGCCTTGAAGCGCGGGCAACTCGTCGCGGTCGACGTCGGGCTGATCGATCGCCACGTCTTCGTCAACACGGCGAGCTTCGGCAGCTATTCGAAGCTGGTCGAAGCGCGCGAGGAGCTCGAGTCCTCGATCGGCAAGTGGGCCGCGCTCGGGGTCGCGCTCGTGAGGGTGCTGCGCGAGAACGATCCGTTCGAGGTCATGATCGACGGTCGCACGCGACGCATCTGGATGATCTTCGTCGGCAACTGCGCCTACGAGCCGCCGGGATTCGCGCCAACCACGCGTACGCGACTCGACGACGGGCTCTTCGACGTGCGCATCGTCGACGGTTCGGCGCCTTGGGCGCGCGTGCGACTCATCCTCGCCGCGCTGACGGGCAATCTCGTCCGGTCACGGATTTACACGCGCGCGCTCGTGCCCGCGCTCACATGCCACGTTCCGGAGAGCGAGAACCCGCTCGCGGCCGACGGCGAAGTCTTCGACGGAAAGCTTGATTTCACGATCGAGAAGCACGCGAAGCCGTTGCTGGTGTATGCACCGAAGTGACCGGGACGTGGTGAAGTTATTGTGATCCTCTCAGCGGGCGCACAGTTGAGCTGACCACGCTCGGCGTAACACAGCCCGGCCGCCCCGAAAGGGACTCATGAAGCGCTGGATCATCGGCATCGTCGTCGTCGCGCTTCTGGTCGTCGTCGGTGGCCCGTTTGTCTACTTCCACTTCATCCAGAGCGACCCACCGCCGCGGCTGACCGTCGACTCCGTCACAACCTCGTCGACGGCAACCGCCGGGACGAGTGGGACCACCGGAAAGCGTGCGCCCCTCGCCGGAACCTGGAAGGTCGGCAGCGGCTCGGTCGCTCGGTACCGAGTCAAGGAGACGGTGTTCGGACAGAGCGGTACCGCCGTGGGTCAGACGAAGGGCGTGACGGGTTCGATGACGATCGCGGGGACCAAGGTGACCGCGGCGACGTTCACGGTCGACATGACTTCGTTCACGAGCGACCAGAGTCAGCGCGATGGGCAGTTCCAGGGCCGGATCATGGACACTGCAAGTTTTCCGACGGCCACGTTCACGCTCACGAGCCCGATCGATCTCGCCCCGGTCCCCGCCGATGGCGCGAAGGCGACCTACTCCGCGAACGGAAAGCTGACTCTGCACGGCACGACGAAAGACGTGACGTTCCCGCTCACGACGAAACGCACCGGCGATGTGATCGCCGTACAGAGTGACAAGACCGTCGTCTTCGCCGACTACGGCATCAACAACCCGAGCGGTGGCCCGGCGAGCGTGGGTGACTCCGGCGAGCTCGAGTTCCTGCTGCAACTGCAGCCCAGCTAGGGGCAGAGCGGCCGCGCTCGAGCGTCCGGTGAGGACGCGTTCGCTTGACAGTTTTTCCAGGGGATGTTTACGTGGGAGCGGCACGGCACCAGCCCATTTCCGTGCAGGATCTGTTTTGCGAGCCCAGGCGATTTCGGTGGCGAACGAAACGGGTTCGGGGCGTGTTGCTCGAGACCCCGGCAGCGCATGTTCGTTTGCGTCCGATGCTTGGGAGTCTGCGCATGAGTTCACCCGCTGCACGTGAGTCCAACGTCAACGAACTGCCGCGCGTCACCGTCTCGAAACGCCACGCGAGCGATGCCTCGCACACTGTTGTCGCGCTCCGCGGCGAGCTCGACGAGGCGGCGCTCAGCTCGCTCGTCGAGTCGTTCGACGATGCGATCGAACAAGACGAGTCCGACGTGGTGATCGATCTCGCGGGCGTCGAGTTCATCGGCGCGGCCTGGATCGGCACCTTCGTACGCACCCGCGCGTACCTCGCATCGCGCGACCGCGCGCTAACGGTCCGCGCTCCGTCGCACGTCGCGCACCGGTTGCTCGACCTGTGCGAACTCTCGCACCTGATCGAACCGACACCCGGTCGGAGCGGGGCTCAGGTCGATTCCGCACACTGAGCGAGCCGGCGCGAGAGATAGCGT
>JAUZEI010000306.1 GCA_030839105.1 Actinomycetota bacterium | reverse complement strand
GGTCCCGGGCGAATCGGCGGCCGCGCCCGGACCGGCACTGCACGTCGCGGAGTAGCGTTTCGCCCGGACGACCGGGAGGCGACACGTGCAGGACCGAGCGGTGGATCCCGCGAGCAGGTACACGATCATCTCCGTCGACGGTCATGCGGGCGCCGAGCTGCGTGAGTACCGCCCTTACCTCGCGTCGCGCTGGCACGACGAGTTCGACGCGTGGGCCGACGCGTACGTCAATCCGTTCGCCGACCTGCTCGCGCCGACCGCGTACCGCAGTTGGGACAGCGAGCGCCGGCTGAAGGAGACCGAATCGCAGGGCGTCGCGGCCGAGGTGCTCTTTCCGAACACGGTTCCGCCCTTCTTCGCGCAGGGGAATCTCACCGCGCTGGAGCCGAACGCCGCCGACTACGAACGGCGCTGGGCCGGTCTGCAGGCGCACAACCGTTGGCTGGCCGACTTCTGCGCGGCCGCGCCCGGTCGGCGCGCGGGGCTCGCGCAGATCTTCCTGAACGACGTCGACGACGCGCTCGGCGAAGTCCGCTGGGCCGTGGACAACATGGACGTGTTCGGCGGAGTGCTGTTGCCGAATGTCCCGCCGAACTCCGAGGTTCCGCCGTTGTGGGAACCGGTGTACGAACCGCTGTGGGACCTGTGCGAAGAGCTCGGCGTCGTGCTGAACGTGCACAGCGGGAGCGGGCTACCCGACTTCGGTCAGCACGAGGCGGCGCGGGCGATCATGTTGATCGAGCTCGCCTGGTTCTCGCACCGCGCCGTGTGGCACCTGATCTTCGGAGGAGTCCTCGAGCGGCACCCGAACCTCCGGGTCGTGCTGACCGAGCAGGGCACGAGCTGGATCCCGCGCGGGATCGACACGCTCGACTGGTTCCACCGGCGCATGACGCACGGTGGTGCGGCGGAGGCGGTGTTCTTCGGCGCGGTCGCGGGTGGCATGTCGCTGACGCCGAGTGAGTACTTCCGCCGCAACTTCTGGGTCGGGGCGAGTTTCCTGCGGCCGTCGGAGAGCGCCTTACGCTACGACGTCGGCATCGACCGCATCATGTGGGGCGCCGACTATCCGCACTCCGAGGGCTCGTATCCCTATACGACCGAGGCGTTGCGGGCCGCGTTCGCTCCGTGTCCCCCGGAAGAGACGCGCCGGATGCTCGAGACGACGGCCGCCGACGTGTACGGCTTCGATCTCGACGCATTGCGCGTCATCGGCGACCAGGTCGGACCGACGGTGGCCGAGGTGCTCGTGCCGCTCGACCCATCCGAGTATCCCGCGGACTCCACGTGCAACGCCTTCGACGCGGAACAGATCATCAAAGCCTGGTGAGTGTCGGCGGCGCCGGTCGCGTTGGGATGAAAGCGGCCGGCGAACCTTCCGCCCGGTGATTCAGCCGTTCCAGGCCACGTGGTACTCGTCTTTCCACCACTCGGCCCGCCGGATTTCTTCCGGGGTCGTGACGAGGCTGGTGTCCTGGCCGAGGTCTTCGGGAGTGGGTCCGACGCGTTCGGCGATCGGGCGGAGCGCTTCGAGGTCGAAGCCGTAACACTTGGCGGCGGTCTCTCCGAGCAGCCGGCGGCTGTCGCCGACGGGGATGTCACCGAAGTCGCTCCGCAACCGTTCGATCGTGTGCGGCCATGTTCCCTCGGGATGGGGATAGTCCGTCCCCCACATCGCGACATCACAGCCGATCGTGTGCCGCCGGCGGATCTCCTCCTTCGACATCGTCGACGCGCCCACGAAGATGTTCGTGCCGAAGTACTCCGACGGGAGCTTCGACAAGATGCCCTTCATGAGCGCGGCCATCTTCTTCGTGGTGTGGCCGCCGCCGAGGTACTGGTCCCATTTCCACTTCATGTCGGCCACCCAGTAACACGCGCCCTCGGTCACGACGAACTTCAATCCCGGAAAGCGTTCGAATGCTCCGCTGAACAGCAGGTGCGAGATCGGCCGGTGCGTCCAGAACACGACCTCGGCGAGGTAGATCCCGATGAACTCGTTCATCTCTTCGCGCGGCGCTTCGCCGGAATGCGTGTGGACCGGCAACTGCGCGGCCTGGCACGCCGCCCACACCGGGTCGTACGCGGGATGGTTGTACGGGAGGTGGTCGCGCCACATCGTCGGCACCATGATCCCGCCGATGCCCGGCTTGTCGGCAAGCCATTCGATCTCCGCGACCGCGCGCCCGATGTCGTGACAGATCGGGACCAGGCCGATCCCGGCGCGGCGCTCCGGGCTCTCGGCGCACAGCTCGACGAGGAACCGGTTGTGGGCGCGGGCCCCCGCGAACGCGAGCTCGGGATCTTCGATCGTGCCGGCGGAGAGCCCGGCGCCGAACGGCGGCGACTCCATCCCCGTGATCGCGTCGGCGTCGGGAAAGATCACCTCGGCCGCGACGCCGTCGGCGTCCATCTCCTTGTCGCGTTGCGCGGGGTCGTACGCACCGCGCAGTCCCTCCTCGTGGGTGGTCTCCCAGTTGGTGATGTAGTCGTAGTTCAACACCATCTGCTCGTCGCGGTTCGCCCGG
>JAUZEI010000357.1 GCA_030839105.1 Actinomycetota bacterium | reverse complement strand
ACCAGCTTGATCGTCTTGCCGATGTGCACCTGCGCGACGTTCGTGTACCCGAGCGCCGGCAACGCCCGTTCGACGGTCGCGCCCGCGGGATCGGCGATGCCGGGTCGGTGCGTGACTTCGACGTGCGCATTGAACGCGGGCATCGATCGATGTTACCGCCCCGACTTCGGCCCGAGCGTAGCCACCCGACCGGGCCGGGCCCGTCAGTCGTCGGCGCCGTACCAGTCGGAGAAGGCGTAGTCGGTGATGAGCTCGTAGGCCTCGATGTACTTGGCGCGCGTGTTCGCGATGACGTCGGGCGGCAGGTTCGGTGCGGGCGGCTCGTGTTCCCAGCCCGTCGCGTCCATGAAGTCGCGCACGTACTGCTTGTCGAACGACGGCGGCGCGGTACCGGGTTTGTACTTCTCCCGAGGCCAGTACCGCGACGAGTCGGGCGTCATCATCTCGTCGATGACGAGGACCTCGTCGTCGCGCTCTCCGAACTCGAACTTCGTATCGGCGAGGATGAGACCGCAGCTCTCCGCGTGGTGCGCGCCGCGTTCGTAGAGCTTCAGCGAGAGATCCTTCAACTCCTCGTACAGCTGCGCGCCGACGAGATCAATGGCTTCGCGCGCGCTCAGCGCCACGTCATGGCCGGTCTCCGCCTTCGTCGTGGGGGTGAACAGTGGGAGCGGCAGCTTGTCGGCCTGCTTCAGCCCCGCAGGCGCCGCGAACCCACCGACGGTTCCGGTCTCCTGGTATTCGCTCCAGCCGTGCCCGAACACGTAGCCGCGCACCACGCACTCGAGGCGGATGGGCCGGGCGGCATGCACGAGCGTCGCCCGGCCCGCGACGTCGCCGGCGATCTCGGGAAAGTCGGTGGGATCGGACGAGATCACGTGGTTGGGGACGATGTCGGCGGTGTGTTCGAACCAGAAGTTCGAGAGCGCGGTGAGCACGCGCCCCTTGTCCGGGATGAGGTCGGGCAACACGACGTCGAACACCGAGACCCGGTCGCTCGCGACCATGAGCAGCGCGTCCATCCCTACTTCGTAGAGCTCGCGCACCTTTCCGGAATAGAGGTGCGGCAAACCGCTGTCGCTCACGCCGGCAGGTCTCCCATGTTGTCGAGCGCGTCGAAGACGCGGTTGACGTTCGCGAGCGCGCGCTTGAGGTCGAAGCACGCGTCGAGGCGCGCCGGATCGAGCGTCGCCGTCACGTCGGGGTCGGCGGCGAGGAGCTCGCGGAACGGCCGCTCTTCCTGCCACGCGCGCATCGCGTTGCGTTGCACGACTCGGTAGGCCTCGTCGCGGGTGCGGCCCGCTTCGACGAGCGCCAGCAGCACGGGCTGGCTGAACACGAGCCCGAACGAGGCGTCGAGGTTGCGCAGCATGCGATCAGGATGCACTTGCAGGTTCTCGATCACCTGGCGCCATTTCACGAGCACGTAGTAGGTCAACATCAGCGAGTCGGGAACGATGATCCGCTCGACGGACGAATGTGAGATGTCGCGCTCGTGCCACAGCGCCACGTCTTCGAGCGCGGCCTGCAGGGTCCCGCGCAGGACACGGGCGAGTCCGCACATCTGCTCCGACTTGATCGGGTTGCGTTTGTGGGGCATCGCGCTCGAGCCTTTCTGCCCCTCGCGAAAACCCTCTTCCGCTTCCCGCACCTCGGTGCGTTGCAGGTGACGGATCTCGAGTGCGAAGGTCTCGATGCTGGCACCGATCGACGCGCACGTGTACATGACCTCGGCGTGCCGATCACGCGGTAGTACCTGGGTCGCCGGTACGGGCCGCAGACCGAGCTGCTCGCAGACGTAGCGCTCGACCTCCGGATCGACGTTCGAGTAGGTGCCCACTGCGCCCGACAGCTTGCCGACCGCGATGGTCGCTCGAGCCCGCGCCAGCCTTTCGCGATCGCGACGCACCTGCATCGCCCAGAGTGCGAGCTTGGCGCCGAAGGTCGTGGGCTCGGCGTGGATGCCGTGGGTACGCCCGACCATCGGTGTGTCACGGAATTCGCGGGCTCGCTTCGCGATCGCGTTCTCGAGCTCGGCAGCTGCGCCGGCGATGAGATCAATCGCACGCGTCATCTGCAGCGCAAGCGCGGTGTCGACGACGTCGCTCGAGGTGAGCCCGTAGTGCACCCACGCGCCGGCGGGCGGTCCGACCGTTTCCTGCACGACGTCGACGAACGCGGCGACGTCGTGGTCGGTGATCCGTTCGCGCTCGTGGATCGCGGCGACATCGAAACCGGCGCGATCACGCACCGCTCGAGCATCCTCGACCGGAACCACCCCGAGGCGCGCCCACGCTTCTACTGCGAGGACTTCGACCTCGAGCCACGTCCCGAAGCGCGCCTCGTCGGTGAACAGCGCGGAGATCTCGGGGAGCGAGTAGCGGGGGATCACGGGAGGGCCTGAGCGCCGATGTCGCGACGGTAGTGGACGCCGGGCCACGAGATCTCGGCCGCCGCGGCATAGGCCCGGTCGCGCGCCTCACTCACGTCGGCTCCCACGGCGGTGACCGTGAGCACGCGGCCGCCGTTCGTCACGACGTCGCCCCGGTCGTCGGTCGCGGTGCCGGATTGGAACACGACCACGCCCTCGTGCGCGCCTCCTCGGTCGATGCCGGCGATGACGTCTCCCCGGCGCTCGGGTGCGGGCGGGTAGCCCTCGGAGGCGAGCACCACACCGACGCACGCGATGTCGGAGAGCTCGACCGGCGTCGTGAGATCACCGGACGCCGACTCCGACAGGTGCGCGAACAGGTCGCTCGCGAGGCGCGGCACGACCACCTGACATTCAGGATCGCCGAACCGCACGTTGTACTCGAGCACCTTCGCGCCGTCGGGCGTCAGCATGATCCCGCAGAACAGCGTGCCGCGAAACGGAGCACCGCGACGGTCGAGCTCGGCCAGCGTCGGGACGAGCGCCCGCTCCATCAGCTCGTCGACCACGCCGGCGTCAACGAAGGGCACCGGTGAGTATGCGCCCATGCCACCGGTGTTGGGGCCGGCGTCGCCGTCGAACGCCCGCTTGTGGTCCTGCGCGGTGGCGACGGCGCGGGCGCGCCGCCCGTCACAGAGCGCGAACAACGAGACCTCCGGGCCGGTCAGCCCTTCTTCGATCACGCACGTGCGGCCGGCATCACCGAACGCGACACCAGAGAGATATGCGCGCACCGCATCGCGTGCCTCGGCGATCGACTCGGTCACGACGACGCCCTTGCCCGCCGCGAGTCCATCCGTCTTCACGACGTAGAGGCCCGGCAACGTCTGCAAGAAGTCGAGCGCTTCCGGTTCCTGGCCGGACCCGAACGTCCCGTAGCGCGCGGTCGGCACCCCCGCCTCGATCAACACGTCTTTCATCCACGCTTTCGAGCCTTCGAGCCTTGCGGCGGCGGCGCTCGGACCGAACGCCTTGCGACCCGACGCCGCGACCGCGTCGACGACTCCCGCGACCAAGGGGTCTTCCGGGCCGACGACGACGAGATCGGCGTCCAGCTTCGTCGCGAGGTCGGCGACCGCGGCGGGATCGGTCGGCGCGACCGGCAGGCACTCACCGATCGTCGCCATGCCGGGATTGCCGGGCGCGCAGACGATGTCGTCGACGAGCGGCGAACGCGCCAAACCCCATGCGAGGGCATGCTCGCGGCCACCGGCGCCGACGACGAGAACGCGAGTGCTCACCCAATCACCCGATCACCCGTTCACGCGGCGCGGGGAAGCACGATCGTCTGATCGCGAGCCGGACCGACGCCGACGATGCTCACGTGCACGCCGACGAAGTCCTCGACGAAGCGCACGTAGTCGCGCGCGCACGGCGGCAGGTCTTCGAGCCGGCCGACCCTCTCGATCTCGACTTCCCATCCCGGCAGCGTCTCGTACACCGGTTTCACCTTGTGCAGCACCGACTGGTGATACGGCACGTGGTCGTAGCGCGTGCCGTCCTCACCTTCGTACGCGACGCACACCTTCAACTCGGAGAGCGGCGAGAGGATGTCGAGCTTCGTGAGCGCGAGCTCGGTGCACGTGTTGAGACGGACCGCATGCTTCAGCATGACGAGATCGAGCCAACCCGTACGCCGCCGACGTCCGGTGTTCGTACCGAACTCGCGGCCGCGCTCGACGAGCATGTCGCCGACCGCGTCGCCTTCGAAGAGCTCGGTCGGGAACGGACCGCTGCCGACGCGTGTTTGATACGCCTTCACGAGTCCGACCACGCGCTGGATCGCGAGCGGACCCACGCCCGCGCCGGTGCACACCCCTCCCGCGATGGGGTTGCTCGATGTCACGTACGGATAGGTGCCGTGGTCGAGGTCGAGGTACGTCGCCTGCGCGCCCTCGAACAACACCCACTGCTGTGCGTCGAGCGCTTCGTGCACGAGGTGCACGGTGTCGTCGATCATGGGCGCGAGGCGCGGGACCATCGCGAGATAGCGGTCCGCGAGCTCCTTGGCATCGATCGGGAGCCGGTTGTAGACCTTCGCCAACACGCCGTTCTTCTCGCGCAATGCGAGGTCGAGCTTCTCGCGGAAGATCTTCGGGTCGAGCAGGTCCTGGACGCGAATGCCGACGCGCAATGCCTTGTCGGCATAGGCCGGACCGATACCGCGCTTCGTGGTTCCGAGCTTGTTCTTCCCGAGGTAACGCTCGGTCATCCGGTCGAGCTCTTGGTGGTACGGCATGATCAGGTGCGCGTTGCCGGAGAGGCGCAGGAGGCGGGTGTCGACGCCCTTGCCCTCGAGCATGTCGACCTCGTCGATCAGCACGGCGGGATCGACGACGACGCCGTTCCCGATGACCGGCACGACCCACGGATACAGGATCCCGCTCGGCACGAGTTGGAGCTTGAAGACCTCGCCGTCGACCACGAGCGTGTGGCCCGCGTTGTGGCCGCCCTGATAGCGGACACACATTGACGACTCCTTGGCGAGATAGTCGGTGACCCGACCCTTGCCTTCGTCGCCCCACTGGGTGCCGACGATCACTGCGCCCGGCACCTAAACGCTCCACCTGTTCGCGGTCACGTTGGGGAAATGGTAGCCGACGACCGAGCGGTCCCGACAGTGGTTGCAGGGCATCAATGCTTCGTAGGCTGCGCAGGTGCGGACCTCTCTCGGTATTCCCTACGCGACTGCAGCACGATTCGCGGCACCTCGACCGATCGCGTTCCCCGCGGCGCCTGTCGATGGTTCGCATTTCGGCGCCGCCGCGCCCCAACAACTCGACGGTCCGCTCGGCGACATCGTGCCCGGCATGAAGGTTCGCGACACCGACGAAGACGCGTGCTTGACACTGAACGTGTGGACGCCCGCCGCGGACGCTTCGCTTCCGGTTCTGGTGTGGTTCCACGGCGGCTCGTTCGTCATCGGGGCGTCATCCCAACCCGTGTACGACGGAACAGTGCTCGCGAACGAACAACAGACCGTCGTGGTATCGGTGAACTACCGGCTGGGCGCGTTCGGCTTTCTCGACGCGCGGTCGTTCGGTGGGGTCGCCAACTGCGGGGTGCGCGACGCTATCTGCGCGCTGGAATGGGTGCGCGACAACATCGCGTCGCTCGGCGGTGACCCTTCTCGCGTCGTCGCGTTCGGCGAGTCCGCGGGCGGTGGACTGTTGTTGCACGCGCTTGCATCACCGTCAGCGCGTGGTCTGCTCTGCGGTGCGATCGTGCAGAGCGGGGCGACATCCGCGACGCTCGACGAAGCGCGCGCCGCACTCGTGCTCGAAGCCCTCGTCAAGGAAGCGGGCGTCGGCGATTCCGGCGGGCTGCGCGACCTGTCGGCGGACGCCCTGGTCGCGGCGCAGTCGACGGCGATGGTCTCTCTGCTCGGAACGGTGGGCATGATGCCGTTCCACCCGATGGTCGACGGCGACGTGCTGTCGGCGCCACCTGCGGCGGCCCTGGCCGCGGAAGAAGCGTCCGGCGTCGCGCTCATCGCCGGTACGACCGCCGACGAGATGCGACTCTTCGTGGATTCGTCCTCCGCGTCGCCACCGCGCGCCAAGGTGGTGCGGCGTGCGGCTCGCTATCTCGGTGTCGACGAGACCGCCGCCGACACGATCGTCGCAGGCTACGAACGGGTGCTCGCGACGGACGACACCCACGAGATCTGGCGCGCGCTGTTCGGTGACAACGAGATGCAGATGCCGTGCCGGGCCGTGCTCGAAGCGCACGCGCCGCACGGTCCGACGTACACGTACTGCTTCAGTTGGGAGGGCCCGACAGTCGGAGCATGCCACGGGATCGATATCCCGTTCCCGTTCGGCAACTTCGTCGACGGGTGGGATGCATTCGTCGGCCTCGACGACGACGGACGCGCGTTGTCGAGGTCGATGCGCGAGGCGTGGGCCGCGTTCGCGCGTACCGGCGATCCGGGTTGGCCTCAGTATCCGTCGGCGCGCGTCCTCGGACGTCGCGTACACGACGTCACGCAGCACCCAATCTTCGGCCGTCTGCCCTAACGCTCGAACACGCGCCGGGGCGGCCGGCCGAGCACGCTCTCGACGGTGTCCGTCGTTTGCGCGAGCGCGCCCCGTGCGACTGCTTCGAAGAGGTGCACGCTCGAATCCGCGAGCCACGGATCGAGCCCGGACGCGACGACCGTTGCGCGCCACTTGTCGAGGGGCAGGTCGATGCGCTTCACACCCAACCGGGCCGCGACCTCGTCGCCGTCGAGCGCGTCGGGGCCGGTGAGATGCAGCGGCCCGTCGAGGTCGAAACGCACCAGTGCCTCGGCCGCCACCGCCGCGATGTCGAAGGGGTCGATCCACGCGATCTTGCCCGGCCCGGTCGGCAAGACCACTGCACCGCGCGCAACGACGTCGCCCTGCTTGTCGAGGACGCTGGAGAAGAACGACGGCTGCACGATGGTCGACCGGCATCTCGACGCCGCGAGCCTGCGTTCGACGGCCCGATGGTTGCCGTGCAGACCGGTGTCGAGTCCGGGGAGCGGGATGTTCGAGACCTTGACGATCCTCTCGACGCCCGCCGCTTCCGCGGCCTCGATCGCGTTGGTCTCGAGCTCCACCTGGTCCTGCGTCGGCGAGGAGACGAGGAACATGGTCCTCATGCCCGCGCACGCGTTCCGCAGAGAATCGCGATCCCGCAGATCGCCGGTGACGACCTCGTCGACCGGCGGGCTTTCGGCGGTAAGCGGCCGGCGCACGAACGCCCGCACCTGAACGCCGGGCCTCTCCCAGAGGATGGACGCGACCTCGCGCCCGAGCTCACCGGTTGCGCCGATCACGAGCACCTTCACCGAGCCACCTTCACCGAGCGACCTTCACGACCGGGGAGTCTCGCGGATACCGTCATGACCGTGCGTCTGCCCCGAACCGGACCGGGCATCGGTCACGAACTGACGGTGCAACAGGAGCTCGCCTGCGCGCTGCGCGTCCTGGCGAGGGAGGGCTGGCGCGAGAACCTGTCGGGTCACATCACGGTTGCGACCGACGACGGCGGAATGTGGTGCAACCCCTGGGGCCTGTGGTGGGAGGAGGTGCGCGCCTCAGACATCCTGCGTCTCGACGCCGACGGCCGGATCGTCGACGGCGAGTGGGACGTCACGCCCGCCGTCTTTCTTCACACCGAGCTGCACCGGGCGCGCGCCGACGCGCGTGTCATCGTGCACAACCATCCGTACTACGCCACCTTGCTCTCGACGATCGGTGAGCATCCCCGGATGGTGCACCAGAACTCGTGCATCTTCGACGGTGAGTTGGCGTTCGTCGACGAGTACGGCGGTGTCGGCGACGCGAGCGAGGGCCATTGGCTCGCAGAACAGGTCGGTGACGCGAGCGGCATCTTGCTCGCGCACCACGGCGCGATCGTGACGGCGCCCACAATTCCCGCCGCGTGTTACAAGGCCACGACGTTCGAACGCATGTGCCGCTTCACGTTCGACGCGCTCGTGGTCGGCCACAAGCCAATCGAGGTTCCCGGCGAGGCACGCCCCACGCTGCAGGCCGCGCTGCGGCAGAACACCCCGCAGGCCTACTGGGACGGCGCCGTCCGCCAGTTGCTGCGAAGCGAGCCCGAGGTACTGACGTGACCGGTCTCTCACTCGACGACCTCGCGGGCAACGAGCATTTCGGCGGCGGCAAGGGTCGTCGCGAATCGATCAGCTGGCTGCCGGAGCCGGAAGCACGCGAGCGCACGTACACCGTCATCTCCGTCGACGATCACGTCGTCGAACCGCCCGACGCATTCACGGGGCGCTTCCCCAGGAAGTATGCGGACGACGAACCGCGCGTCGTGCCAACCGATGACGGCGGCGAAGCCTGGGTGTGGCAGGGACAGGTGCTGCCGAACGTCGGGTTCAACGCCGTCGTCGGACGGCCGTCGACCGAGTACGGCTTCGAGCCGACGCGGTTCGACGAGATGCGACGAGGCGCATGGGACGTGCGCGAGCGCGTCAACGACATGGACATCGACGGCGTCGCCGCGTCGTTGTGTTTCCCGTCGTTCCTCCCTGGATTCGTCGGCCAGCGTCTCACGATGTGGCCGACCGACGACGACCTCGCGCTCGTCGCGATGCGCGCGTACAACGACTGGCACCTCGACGCCTGGTGCGGCGCGGCGCCGGGCCGCTTTATTCCCAACCAGATCGCGTACCTCCGGGACCCACACATGGCGGCCGAGGAGATCCGGCGCAACGCGGCGCGCGGCTTCCGGGCGGTGACGTTCTCGGAGGCACCTGACAAGCTCGGTATGCCCACGATCCACTCCGGCTACTGGGACCCGTTGTTCGCGGCGTGCGCAGAGACCGAGACGGTGCTGTGCCTGCACGTCGGTTCGTCCGGGACCTCCCCGACAACCTCGGTCGACGCGCCTCCGGAGATACCGGCCGTGTTGTTCGGCGCGTACGGCATGTACAGCGCGGTCGACTGGCTCTACTCGAAGATCCCCGTGCGGTTCCCGGACATCAAGATCTGTCTCTCCGAGGGCGGCATCGGTTGGGTGGCCGGGATCATCGACCGCCTCGACCATTGCTTCAGGTATCAGCTCGGCTATCTACCGACGTGGCGCGACGTCGAGCTCACCCCGAGCGAGGTCTTGCGCCGCAACTTCTGGTTCTGCGCGCTCGACGACGATTCGAACATGGCGTTGCGCCATCGCATCGGGCTCGAGCACGTCCTCGTCGAATCCGACTATCCGCACGCCGACTCGTCGTGGCCCGACACGCAAGCGATGCTCCGGCGCCAACTTCGCGATCAGAACGTTCCCGACGACGAGGCCGAGCGGATCACGTGGCGGAACGCGTCCGAGCTCTTCCGTCATCAGCTTCCCTGAGGCCGCCCTTCCGTGCGAACCATCGCGGAGGTCGTAGCCCGCAACGCCCGTGCGCATCCCGACGGCGTGGCCTTCGTCGAAGCCGCGTCGGGCGAGTCGATGACGTGGCACGAGTACGACACGCGCTCGTCGTTGATGACCGGCACTCTCGATTCGTTCGAAGCCGGTGATCGCGTCGCGCTGCAGCTCCCCGATGGTCCGGGCGTGCACGCGGCGATGCTCGCGTGCGAGAAGGCCGGGATCGTCGCGGTGGGCATCGGCGCCCGCGCCGGTGAGCGAGAGGTCGCACACCTGGTCGAGCGCGCCGGAGCGCGGGCGTTGCTGCGGGAACCTCCCGCCTTGGCCGGTGACGGTCGTGAGCACCCCATCGGCCCCGAGGAGCTCTGGTACCTGAATTCCACGTCGGGCACGACGGGCCTGCCCAAGATGGTGATGCACACGCAGGCGCGCTGGTTCGCGTTCCACGAATTCGCGCACCGGGTCGCGCACTTCACCGCCGACGACGTATTCCTCTCCGCGCTCCCCGCACCGTTCGGATTCGGGTTGTGGACGGCCCACTTCTCGCCCGCGATCGCAGTGGCAACGTGCGTGGCGTGCGCGCGTTTCGATGCCGCTCTCGTGCTGCGCGCGATCGAGCGCTACCGCGTGACGGTCCTCGCCGCGGTGTCGACGCAGTTCGTGATGATGCTCAACTCCCCTGCGCTCGCGGAGTACGACCTTTCGTCGCTGCGGATCATGTTCACAGGCGGCGAGATGGTGCCGTTCGAGCGGGCGAAGGAGTTCGAGGATCGCACCGGTGCGCGCGTCCTGCAGTTCTACGGATCGAACGAGACCGGCGCGTTGTCGTGCACCACACCCGACGACCCGCAAACGAAGCGACTGCGCACTGCCGGCCGCGTCATCCCGGAGATGCACGTACGTCTGCTCGACGCCGACACCGGCGCCGACATCACCGCCCCGGGCCGGCCGGGCGTGCCCGCGGGCAAGGGGCCGGCGCTCTGTGTCGGTTACTACGACGACCCGGCCGCGAACGCGCAACTTTTCACTGCGGACGGCTGGATGCGGATGGGCGATCTCGCCACCATCGACGAGGACGGCTACCTCACCGTCGTCGGGCGCACGTCCGACATCATCATCCGGGGCGGCAAGAACATCAGTGCCGCGCAGGTCGAGGACGAGGTCTCATCGCATCCGGCGATCGCGCTGTGCGCGGCGGTCGCCGTTCGCGACGAGACCTTCGGCGAGCGTGTGTGTGCGTTCGTCGAGATGCGCGCCGGCTGCGAACGCATCACGCTCGACGCCCTCCGTGCGCACCTGGAGCACCGCGGTACCGGCAAGGAGCTCTGGCCGGAAAGACTCGTAGTGGTCGACACGTTGCCCCGCTCGTCCGGGGGGAAGCTGGCGAAAGGCGAGCTGCGCGCAAGTGCGCAAGGGCTCACGTAGCCGAGCGCCCGCTGCGGGCCGCGTGACGACGGCCCGATACGTGTATACGGTCGGCATCCTCGCCCACGGCCCACGGAGGACGTCATGCGGACTCGGCTCTCGATCGCACGTCGCTCACTCACCTCGGCAACCACTGTCATCGGGGTCGGTCTCGCCCTGGCGATACCGGCCGTGACCGCGACCGCGTCGGACGCCCGGGCGGCCCTTGCACCGGTGGTCGGCTGCGGCTTTCGCTTCGGTCCGATCTCGGAGCAGGGCGCGGCGGGGACGGAATTCCTGTCGGCGGTCGTGCGACCGGCCAACTCCGCCCAGCGGTGTACGACCCTCCTCACGTTCACAGTGACCGCAACGCCCGCGAACACGGCGATGCGCTACACCACCATCGACAACAACCCGATCACCGCGACCCAGACGGTTTCGTTCGCCCCCGGCCGCCTCCCGCCCTTACTGACCATCGCCTGGCAGGGGTTCCATTGCGCCGACCCCGCAGTTCCCGGCGTGCTCACGTTCACGGCGGGCGGCCAGTCGGCGTCCGTCGGAATCACGCCGACCAGTTGCTTCGCCGCGACGGGCGGAGCACATTCGAACTTCGCGTCGTTCCCGAGTCCACCGCCGCCGAGCGCGGTCGGCATCGCCCGCACTCCGAGCGATCACGGCTATCGCACCGTCACGCAGACCGGAGCGCTGACACACGAGGGCGACGCCACCGCGTTCACAGCCGCCCCGTCGCACACGCCCGTCGTCGGCATCGCCTCCACGCCGACCGGGAACGGCACCTGGGTGGTCGCCAACGACGGTGGTGTGTTCGCGTACGGGAGCGCGACGTTCTTCGGCTCACTCGGAGCGACACATCTGAACCAGCCCGTCGTCGGCATCGCTCCCACACCCAGCGGGCACGGCTACTGGCTCACCGCGTCCGACGGCGGTGTGTTCGCATTCGGCGACGCCGCCTTCGCCGGCTCGCTCGGCGGCGTGCTGCTCAACGCACCGATCGTCGGCATCACCGCGGGACCGCACGGTGGCTACTGGCTCGTCGGTTCCGACGGGAGCGTCTTCGCGTTCGGCGGCGTGCCGTTCAAGGGATCGCTCGGCGGCGCGCACCTCAATGCACCCGTCTCCGGGATGACCGCGACGTCGACCGGCAACGGCTACTGGTTGGTCGGCGCGGACAACGGCATCTTCGCGTTCGGTGACGCCCACTTCTTCGGATCCATGCCGATCTCGTTTCCCTGACGTCGATGTCAGGGCGCGCGCGGGAGTACGTGCCGGCTGAAGAACTTCCACATCTCCTCGTTCGCGTCGATGAGCGTGGTGCCGCGGCCTACACCGTCGAGAAGCCACGTCTCTTTCGGGCCGGTGTTGAACGGCGCCCCCGGCCACACGTGACCGGAACCGGTCAGCTGCCACAACGCGACCTGCGCGCCTGCGTCGCATCCGCTGTACGTGACCAACGTA
>JAUZEI010000356.1 GCA_030839105.1 Actinomycetota bacterium | reverse complement strand
CGAGGAACAGTCCCCCGGCCCGGTCACCGATCCCCAAGCTCACGAATCCCGCGATCACCGAGACGGCGAATCCGAACGCGAAGCGGATCACGAGATCCCGCGGGCGGGTGTCTCGCAACCGGCCGCTGTCGCTACTCACCGACTCGTCGACGGCGTCTTCGAACAGACGAACTCTCGAGCGTGTGGACGCGGTCATGGCGCCAGGAGCACGAAGTACCCGACGAGCGCG
The DNA here is from genome assembly GCA_030839105.1 of Actinomycetota bacterium. Classification (GTDB taxonomy): domain Bacteria; phylum Actinomycetota; class Acidimicrobiia; order IMCC26256; family PALSA-610; genus PALSA-610. Next base: position 5,055 of record JAUZEI010000356.1, on the reverse strand, counting down.
ACCGCGAACCACACTCCGATCGCGACGAACGACCCCCGCAGCGCGCCCAGGCGGTCGACGCTCGGTATGGCGGCGGCGCAATACAAGATCATCGCGGCCGCGCCGACGATCATGGCGAGCGACTGTTCCCGGGCGACCGCGGGCGACCGGGTCACGGCGGTGACGGTCAATGCCCCGAGCGCGATCGACGGCGCTGCTCCGAACAATCCCGCGAAACTCTTCGGTCGTAGTGCTTCGGACAGAAGCGAGAACACGACGACGAGCACTCCGCCGAGCAAGCCTTTCACGGCCAGAACGACGATGTCTCCCACGCTTCCTCCAGGGCGCGATCCCCGCAACCAACGACAAGCGTTAGTACCGCGACCGTCCGGCGGGTAAACGACCGGCGTCACACGGGTGCAGCGACGGACCGGTGAGCGACGGGCCCGTGAGCGGGGACCGTGAGCGACGGTCCCGTCAGTGCGACGTCGAGAGCGTGGCCGCCGACACGCGCAGGCGCGTTTCGCTCGGACGATCGCGATCGCGATCGGGGCGCGACCGCGCCCGAGCCGCGACGTGTTCGAGCCGGGCGAGCACCTCTTCGGGCGACAACTCGCGTGCGGTGCTTGCCGGTTCGACCACCACCGGTTCCGGTTCGATTGCAACGTCGTCCCGCATCCACGCCGGGACGGGTGCCGTCGGGACGTCGTCGACCGGACGGGAGCGAACGAAGCCGTGATCGGGATCCTGACGCAGGATGCGGCGAGCACCGATCTCCTGTTCGAGAATCGCTTCGACCCAACTGAACGCCACAGCCAGGGAGACGTATCGATGGCTCTCGTCGTCGTGCAGCGCGGCGACGAAGACTGCGATCCTGACCGCGTCGTCGGACTCCTCGAGGTCGATCGTCTCGACCGACTCGTGCGGACGGTGCCGAACCTGGATCGAAAGCGTTCGGTCGTCGGGGAGCGCGCGAACTTGCGTGATCGTCGCGGGCCGGAGGTGCGCGCGATGCATCGTTGCCTCGCTGCCGAGCGCCGGCACCGGCAGCGCGTCGACCCGCGTGACTTCGTACTCCGCAATCCCGAGCCGTTGCGCGAGCTGACCCGCGACTTCACGTGGGATGGCCGTGTCGGTGATGTCGATGTACACGTCGACCGTGGTCGCCCCCGCGAACGCAGCGATGATCCGGGCGTCGCCGATCGTGCAGCGTTCCATGGCCGAGCCCAACTGCTGACGATCTTCCGAGTCGTCTATCGAGAACGCGACCCGATACATCTCACCAACGATACCCACACACGCGGTCCAACAGGAGTTATCAGAAGCACTCAATCGTGATACCGGTCGCCCATTCGGTACAAACACCGCACATACAGCCGCTCACGACCGCGCGACGCAACGATGGAGCGCCACGGTCAGAGTCCCGGAACAGTGGTCGGCATCCGGAAGCGGCTGCGTCGAACCAATCGAGGGCCACGCGCGCGCCGCACGTCCGCGCGACCGCACCGAGACGGTGCGCGCGGGCTTCATTGCGAATGCCGAGGACGTGCACGCGGATGTCGTCGGCGCCACGCGACTACGACGCGGCGGCCGCGCCCGGACGCGCGTAGCGCAGGAACAGGTATCCCGGTGCGTCGACAAATCCGTGAACGAAGTTCCACGGCGCGGAATCGGCGGCCGGTCCGTGCACGATTCGCGAAGACCGGCCGCCGACGACAAGCGGCGCGACTGTGAGAAAGAGCTCGTCGACGAGCCCTTGCGCGGCCATCAGGCCGGCGAGCGTCGGACCGCCTTCCATCATCACGACCCTGCCCGCGAGCGTCGCCACGACGCTCGCGAGATCGACGCGCCGGGCGGTGCCCGACCGGAGCGTACGTACGCCCTCGGGCGCAGGACCCGCGTCTTCGGGCAGCACCAATGTCACGCGGTCGGATGCGAACAGCTCGGGATCGCCCGAAATGTCGGGGGTAGTCGCGACGACGAAGATCTGCAGATTTCCACCCGCCGGCGCGTGGTAGTGCTCGGCCACCGCGGTACTCATCCCGACCAACACCGCGTCCGCCCGTTCTCGCAGCGCGGCGAAGACCGCCTTGTCATCGGCATTCCCGAGCGCGCCCGAGAGACCGAAGATGTCGGAGGCGCCGTCGGCCGAGGCGATCATGTTCAAGCGCACGAGCGCGCGGTCCTCGGGCCGCCACCCCGGAACAGCCACGTGCTCTGCGATGCATTCGGGAGAGGCGAATTCGGCTTCGGTCGAGAATCGTGTCGGCACGGACGATCTCCTACCAGCTGCTTTCAGCCGGCGACAATCAGCACCAGGCCGGCCAGCGCGAACAGCAGACCGATCCGTTGTACGGCGTGCAGCCGTTCGCCGAGTACGAAACGAGCAAGGACGACCGTCGCCGCCGGTGCGAGCGCGGCGAGCGGCGATACCACGACGACGAGTCCTTCCCGCACGGCGAGCAGCAACAGCGAGGTCGCCGTCACGTCGAGGATTCCTGCTCCGAGCGCCAGCACTCGATCGGCGCCGCGCGGAAACGGCAAGGAGACCCGACGGCGCGCGACGACGGCCAACAGCAGCGCGACCAACATGAACGCCGCGGCGCGTGCGGCGAGCACCGGCCACAGACCCGACGCGGTCGACGTCTGCAGGTAGAGAACCAACGACGCACCGAGGCACGCGCCGGAACCCAACGACCACGCGATGCCCGACGCGTTCGGCATGCCGGCCTGGTCCTCGGCCTGCCGGCGCGAGATGAGCACCCCCGCAACTACTGCGAGCACCACCCCGAACACGACGACCAACGACGGACGCTCGCCGTTGCCCACTCCCCAGGCAACCGGTAGGACCGCGCTCACGAGCGCCGTCAGTGGAGCGACCACGCCCATGCGCCCGACCGCGAGTCCCTGGTACAGCAACCCGATGCCGACGATGTTGATCGAACCGGCGAGCGCGCCGAAGACGATGTCGTGCACGCCGACGCGTGCGCTCACCAACAGGCACACGACGATCGCGCCCAGCACCGCGGTCGCCTGCGCGACCATCAGTACGGTCAGCGTCGGAGCGCGCCGTGAGGCGCGTCCTCCGAGGAAATCGCCGGAACCGAAGCTCGCGGCGACGAGCACCCCGAGCAAGACGGCCACCGGCGCACACTATGAGGCGTTCACCCGAGCGTGGTCGATGTCGACCGCGTGGTGGGCCGCCGAAGTCCGCTCTCGTCAATACGCCGGCAGCGTCGATCCGGTGCTCAGTTCCTGTGCCTACGTGGTTCCGGTCACTCTTCGCCGGCGCTGCCGCCCCTGTACCGCTGCAGCCGCCGCTTCATGACTCCGGCGGCGCGCCGCGGGAGCTCGACCACGGGGGAGCCGCCACGACCGGACCATGAAAGGAACGGGCGCGTCACGACGTTGTCGGTGTCGCGGCGGTATCGCACCTGCGGGGCGTCGCTGCGCAGGAAGAAGAAGAGGTCGAAGGCGAAATAGACGGGCCGATCGAACTCTACGAGCGGCTTCGACCCGTGCAGAGGCTGTTCATAGAGGCCGTAACGCTCGCTCTTCCCCTTCCGTTTCGTCTGATTCGCCGGCGCGGATGCGGGCAGGATCGTCGGGTCGTCCGAGCGGAACGCGCGCTTCAGTGGCCGGACGGCGAAGTCGTATACACCATTGCGAGCCGCGATCGCCACGAACTGCGGGATTTGAACGGGCGCCGTATGCACTCCGGGCCAATCGGTCCAGTACTGCTTCAGTCCGAGTCCGGCGAGATAGTCGACGTCTTCGAACGACGGATGGCGGATGTACACGACGTGTGACGCGATTGCGCACGCGCGCTGGAAGGCGGTCTCGACCGCCGCGAGTGACGGAAGGTGTTCCAACACGTTGTCGAACACCACGATTTTGACCGAGGGAAACGCCTGTGGATCGAGCGTGGTGAAGTCGGCCTCGTACACGGGACGCCCGGCCGCCTGCGCCTGCGCGACCTTGCGCCGATTGATGTCGACACCGAACGGATTGCCGACGCCCAGCCGACGCGCTTCGTTGTGGAGCAACCGACCCGTGCCCGCTCCCAGGTCGAGAAGCTCGGCCCGGGCACATGCCGCCGGATCGAGATCTCGCATGTCTGCCATCGATCCTCCGCAGCGTCGACCGTGTACAGAATAGTTTCGTCGGACACGCGCCGGTTCTTCCCCGCACCGACGCAAGCGGTGCGGTCTCGCAACGGAACGGTCTTCAGGCCGCGACGTGTGCGATCGCCCAGATATTGATGGCGAGCAAAACGAGAGACCAGCTACCCGCCGCCACGAGCACTGGGCGCTTCACACGTGGGAGGCGCCGGAGCAGGTCGGAGCCACCGAGGATCGCAGCCGCAAGTGCCGGAATGCCGGCGGTCAGAAGGAACCGTCCCGGGAGAGCCGAGAGTCGTTGGCTCGCGCCCAACAGCCAGGTGACGAGCACCACCCCCACCGCGGCAAGCCCCACGAGCCGGCCTGATGTACTCAGCAGCGTCCCCGTGCTGACGACGAGGCCGACGACGCCCGCCGCGCTCGCGAGGAAGAGGAGCCACAGCCAGAGTCCCCGCAAGTTGGCGTAACCCGGGCCGGGCGGCTTCGCGATCGCCGCCCACGACGACGTCCATACGTTCGGGACCTGGCGAACGCGCTTCTTCAGCAGCGTCAATTCGGGTGGTGCGACGCGCAGGCGCCCCTGAAAGGTCGACTCCGCCAGCTCCTCGTTGTCGGCGGTTGCAAGAATGTGGCGGTTTTGCAGTTCGTTGTATACGTGCAGGTGGAAGGCGCCCGCGAGGAGCACGGGCAGTGCGACCGCGACTCCGACAAGGCGGAGCTTCGTACGCAGCGCGGACGACGAGCGCAACGCGCGCACGACGTATACGACAAGCAACAGCCCGGCGACCAGAAATCCGTTGTACCGGCCGTGCGCGGCGACGCCGATCGTCAGGCCTACGAGCGCCGCGTCGGCGAGCGTGACATGGTCGCGTTGAACGATGCGCAACAGCAATGCGAATGCGACGGTGGCGGTCAGAATGGTGACGGCATCCGCGTTCACGTAGGCGTGGATGTA
>JAUZEI010000223.1 GCA_030839105.1 Actinomycetota bacterium | reverse complement strand
CCTGGCGAGCTCGATCTCCTTCGGCGAGGCGTCGGACTCGGGGCGCACGAACGTGTTGACCCCGATGATCGGCAGCGAGCCGTCGTGCTTGCGCTGCTCGTAGAGCATCGACTCGTCCTGGATGCGTCCGCGCTGGTAGCCGGTCTCCATCGCGCCCAGCACACCGCCGCGCTCGGCGATGCGGTCGAACTCGGCGAGCACCGCCTCCTCGACGAGGTCGGTCAGCTCCTCGATGACGAACGAGCCCTGCAGCGGGTTCTCGTTCATCGAGAGCCCCCACTCGCGGTTGATGATCAGCTGGATGGCCATCGCCCGGCGGACCGACTCCTCGGTCGGCGTCGTCACGGCCTCGTCGTAGGCATTGGTGTGCAACGAGTTCGCGTTGTCGTACAGCGCGCAGAGCGCCTGCAGGGTGGTGCGGATGTCGTTGAAGTTCATCTCCTGCGCGTGCAGCGACCGGCCCGAGGTCTGCACGTGGTACTTGAGCTTCTGGCTGCGCTCGCTCGCGCCGTAGCGCTCCCGCATCGCGATCGCCCAGATCCGCCGGGCGACCCTGCCGATCACCGAGTACTCCGCGTCCATGCCGTTAGAGAAGAAGAACGACAGATTGGGGGCGAAGTCGTCGATGTCCATGCCGCGCGCGAGGTAGCTCTCGACGTAGGTGAAGCCGTTGGCGAGGGTGAAGGCGAGCTGGCTGATCGGGTTCGCCCCGGCCTCGGCGATGTGGTAGCCGGAGATCGAGACCGAGTAGAAGTTGCGCACCTTGTGCGCGATGAACCACTCCTGGATGTCGGCCATCATGCGCAGCGAGAACTCGGTGGAGAAGATGCAGGTGTTCTGGCCCTGGTCCTCCTTGAGGATGTCGGCCTGCACGGTGCCGCGGACGTTGGCCAGCGCGTAGGCGGCGAGCTCCTCGCGCTCGGCCTCGTCGGGCTCGCGCCCTTCCTCCTCGCGGAACAGTTCGACCCGCTGGTCGATCGCGGTGTTCAGGTAGAACGCCAGGATCGTCGGCGCGGGTCCGTTGATCGTCATGGAGACCGACGTGGTGGGTGAGCAGAGGTCGAAGCCGCCGTAGAGCACCTTCAGGTCCTCGATCGTCGCGATCGAGACGCCGGACGTCCCGACCTTGCCGTAGACGTCGGGGCGGGTGTCGGGGTCGCGGCCGTAGAGCGTGACGGAGTCGAACGCGGTGGACAGCCGCTTGGCATCGGAGTCGGCCGAGAGCACCTGGAAGCGGCGGTTGGTGCGGAACGCGTCGCCCTCGCCCGCGAACATCCGGGCCGGGTCCTCGCCCTCCCGCTTGAACGGGAACACGCCTGCGGTGAACGGGAAGCGGCCCGGCAGGTTCTCGCTGCGCAGGAAGCGCAGCAGCTCGGCGTCCTCGGTGTAGCGGGGGAGCGCGACCCGGCTGACACGGCTGCCCGACAGCGTCTCCCTGGTCAGCGCCGTGCGCAGCTCCTTGTCCCGGATGTGGACCACGAGCTCGTCGCCCGAGTAGTCCTTGACCGTCTGCGGCCAGGACTCCAGCAGTTCGGCATCGGCGGCGGGCAGCGCCTTCTCGGCGGCGGCGAGCGCCTCGTCGACGGCCTCGCCCACCAGCCCCCGTGCAGTGCGCAGGTGCTGCCGGACCCGTGCGGCATCGACGGCCTCGTCGGTCGCCGCGCGGTAGCCGCGCACCGTCTCGACGACGTCGGCCAGGTAGCGCGCCTTGGCGGGCGGGATCACGGCGGCGTGCGGCGCGGAGGTCTTGCGCTCGGTGCGGGGCAGCCTTCCCTCGCCGACGGTCAGCCCGTTCTCGGCGAGCACGCCGCGCAGGTGCTGGTAGAGCGCGGTGACGCCCTCGTCGTTGAAGGTCGCGGCGGACGTGCCGAACACCGGCATGTCCTCCCAGGTGGCGCCGAACTCCTCGCGGTTGCGCACGAGCTGGCGGCCCACGTCGCGTCGGGCGTCCTCGCCGCCGCGCCGCTCGAACTTGTTGATCGCGACGACGTCGGCGAAGTCGAGCATGTCGATCTTCTCCAGCTGCGAGGCCGCGCCGAACTCCGGCGTCATCACATAGAGCGGCTCGTCGACGAACGGCACGATCGCCGCGTCGCCCTGCCCGATCCCGGACGTCTCGACGATGATCAGATCGAAGCCCGCGGCCTTGCACAGCGTGAGCACGTCTTCCAATGAACTCGTAATTTCGCTCGATGCGTCGCGCGTCGCCATCGAGCGCATGTACACGCGTGCGCCACCGCCCCAATCACCGATCGCATTCATGCGGATGCGGTCGCCGAGCAGCGCGCCGCCGGATTTGCGGCGCGATGGGTCGATCGCCAGCACGGCGATGGTGAGGGCGTCGCCATAGTCGAGGCGAAAACGTCGGACCAGTTCGTCGGTGAGCGAGGACTTGCCGGCGCCGCCGGTCCCGGTGACGCCGAGCACCGGCACGTCGGCCGCTTCTGCGAGGACGGATAGTATTTCCTGCTCGGCCGATTTGACTCGGCCCGTTTCGTACGCGCTGATCAGTTTCGCGAGGCGGCGGAACGTGACGGCGGTGGGGTCGGCCGACGCCTCGTGCGACTTGACGAGCAGTTCAGCGCGCGGTTCGAAACGCGGCAACCCGCACGCCGACAGATCGCCTACCCACTCGCCGATCGGGCTTTGCCGAACGGCGGCAGCGGCACGCGCGGCTTCAGCGCAACGCCCAATCATGTCGTCGATCATGCCTTGCAGGCCTAGCCGCTGGCCGTCATGCGGCGAATAGATTTTCTCGACGCCATAACGTTCGAGTTCGGCAATTTCTTCAGGGACG
>JAUZEI010000220.1 GCA_030839105.1 Actinomycetota bacterium | reverse complement strand
TCAGCTGCTCAGAGCATTCATGGTCTGTAGCGCCCGCGTGGCGAGCTGGAGATTGAACCGGGTGTCGGCATCGGCGAGATCCAGCCCGGAGATTGCGCGGATTCGCTGGAGTCGGTACTTCACGGTGTTGCGGTGGGTCGAGAGTGCGTGCGCGGTCGCCTCGTAGTTGCCGCCCTGCTCGAGGTATCGGCTCAGGGTCTCGAGCAATGCTGCGCCGTGGGCCTCGTCGTACTCGCGCAGCGCCCCGAGCCAGAGGTCGACGAAGCGTTCGATCCCGGAGAGCTCCTCCGATTCGGCGAGAATACGAATGACTCCGAGTGCGTCGAACTCCGTGGATCGGGTTCCGTTCCCGGCGGCAGTCTGAACCTTCAGCGCCAGGCGCGCCTCGCGGTACGAGCGGGGGAAATCGCTCGGGCGGGTGCACCGACCGCCGACGCCGATTCGACAGCGTCGACCGCCGAGCGCGCGGTCGATCTCGTGACGCATGCGATCCCAGTCACCGTCGGCCTCGGAGATGACAACCACCGAGTTGGCGCGAGCAACGAGCAGGCTGCCGACGCCGAGGTCGAGCGCCGCCCTCCGCACCCCGTGGACGAAGCCTTCCGTTTCGCGATCGTCTTCGATCGCCACGACGACGACGCGATGAGGTCGGAGGAGGTCGTAGCCGAGACCCTGCGCCCGGGCGAGCGTCCGCTCTTCCTCGGCACTCGACAGGAGCTCGTCGACGAGATCGCGTCCCATACGCAGCTCGGTCTCGGCGACGGCACGCAGGCGCGCGAGCTCCACCGCGAGCACCGTCGCGCCGTGTTCGAGCGCGGTCCATTCGCGTTCGCCGGCGGTACCGGACGGATCGACGAGTGCGAGCACTCCCAGGAGATCGTCCTGCGGACTCGCGACCACGAGCAGGTGATCGCCTTCGCGGATCGGCCGGCCGGCTTTCACGGCGCGGCGCAACATCGCGCTCCGAACACGCGGTGGCGCCTTCGGATACGGCTCGGGCGGCGGATCGGGACCGGCCCACGCGCGCAGGTTTCCGTGACGGTCTTCGATCGCGACCGGATACGACGTGAGGTCGTGCACAGCGCGGGCGATGGTGGATTGGTCGCCTCCCGCGGCCGCGACGTCGGTCAAACGGGCGTGAATGACAGTGCTGAGCTCGAGCGCGCCCAGCGTTTCGGCCAGTGCCACGTTGGTGCTCCGTAGCTCGGCCGTCGCCGTCCGCTCGCGCTCGTGCAGGCGTGCATTGGCGAGCGCGATCCCGGTCTGCTGTGCAAGCAACCGCAGCAGAAGCTGGTCGGTCGACGACGGCTCCTCTTCGGCGGCGACAACCGCATAGCCGAATATCCCGCCGAAGCTCCGCAACGGAAGGGCGTATCCCCACGCGCTCGTACCCACCTTCATCGGGCCGCCGGAGGTGTCGAGTCCCCCAATCTGACTTGCAAGTTCGGAGATGGCGAGCAGCGCGGGGCCATGCGGTCGCCACCCCGACTCACTCTCACTGATACCGACGAGCCGGCAGCGAGCGATCGACGGAACCGCGGAAGCGAGCAGCGCGACGATCGCGCCTTCGTCGCCGCGTTCGGTCATGAGCATCAAGAGCGCAAGCAGGCCCCGCAAGCTCGACAGTTCGTCACGTGCTCCTACATCCGGGGCCTGGCGGCGCGGTACCGGAGCAGTGCTCACGTTCGTGCGAGTCGGAACTCGTCGGGAGTGAGGTAGGGGGGATCCGCCGTCACTCCCGACAAGCCGAAGTCCACGCGGTCCACGTGCGTCACACACGCCTGCTTTCGGTCGTCCGCGTCGCGTGCACGCCCGAGAGGGGCTCGTGTGCCGCAGAGGAAGACGGTTTGTCGCCGTAGGCCGAAGGAGACCGGTGGTTTCCAGCCGAAAATGATCCTAGGGCGCGCGTACCCGGCAGCCAACTGCGTAACCGCGCAAATGCGGTCGTCGTCGTGCGAGGCACAACTGGCTCGTGCAGTTTCGTCCCGACGGGACATGGAATCGGTCATCGCCCGGTCGCAGACTGTTCGATGTGCCGACGACTTCGAGTAGCCACGCAAAGTCTCGCCGCAAGCTCACGGCGAGGAGAAGTCCGGCCCGCGGCGTGCCGTCCCGACCAGACGGAGCCGTCTGTGTGGCGACGACCGCCGACCGGCTGTCGGCGGAAGCCACGCGGATGCTGTCGGCGGCCGCGGTCTTCGGCTCGCAGTTCGCGCTGGACGACGTCGGAGAGATCTTGTGCGAGCAGCCGGGAAGCCTGCTTCGGCCCTTGCAGGAGCTCATGGCCGAGGGCCTGGTGACCGCGGATGGAGCCACCTTCGGGTTCCGTGACCGGGCGACGCACGCCGCCATGTACGAGAGGACGCCGGAGCCGGTGCGGCTCGCGCTCCATCGCCAGATCGGGACGCGGCTCCTCGGACGAGGCGGACCCGTCGCGCCGGCGGCCCGTCACCTCGCGCTTGCGGCCCGGCCCGGCGACGCCCGGGTGCTGGCTGTGCTCGACCGCGCAACACAAGAGGTGCTCGAGTCGTCGCCGCACGTAGCCGTTGACTTCGCGGCGCGCGCGCTCGAGCTGACTGCGCGTGACGGTGATGACCGCTTCGGGCGCGGCATCACCGCCGTCGAGACTCTCGTGGCGGCGGACCGGCGCGACGACGCGGTGACGCTGGCCCGCTCCCTCATCGAGGAAGGGCCGCCCGTGCCCCTCTCGTTCGACCTCCACCTCAAGCTGGCGTCGATCCTCGTATTGTCGGGCGACGCTCCGGCCGCCGTCGATGAAGTCGACGCCGTGGTGCGAGAACCCGGGCTGCCCACGGCCTTCTACGCAGCCGCCGAGTCGTCGCGACTGCTAGCTCTGTTGGCTGCCGGCGACTTCGCGCAGGCTCGCCATTCGTCGGAGGCGATACTCGCGGGTGAGTACACCGACCGCGGCGACGCCGCTCTCGCCAATGCGCTGACCGACCTGTCCATGAACGCCTGGGACGCCGGTCACTCCGCCGATGCCCTCAGCCTGATGCGGGGCGCGGCCGGGCGGGTCGACACCGACGCGTGCCCCGGTCAACGCGCCTTCGTGCGGCTGCAACTCGGTCGCATGCGCATGATGACCGGAGACGGCGCGGGCGCCGACGCGCTCCCGTCCGATGATGAACGCGC
>JAUZEI010000218.1 GCA_030839105.1 Actinomycetota bacterium | reverse complement strand
GAACGCGCTGGCGCTCGACTACGCGCAGGCGCGCGAGGTGTTCGGCAAGCCGCTGTCGAAGTTCCAGGTGACGCGGCACAAGGCCGTCGACATGTTGCGCGAGATCGAGATCGCGCGCGTCGCCGTGTACTACGCGGCCTGGGCGTCGGAGGTCGACGCCCCCGACCGCGAGATCGCGGCCGCGATGGCGAAGGCGCAGGCCGCGAGCGCCGCCAACTACGTCACGGCCGAGTGCATCCAGATCCACGGTGGCGTCGGATACACGTGGGAGAACGACGCGCATCTCTTCCTTCGGCGCGCGAAGGTCGACGACCTTTTGTCGGGCGCGCAGGGCTGGCAGCGCGCGCGCGTCGCCGACGAATACTTCGCAACCCTCTGACCACGCGGCTCCGAGAACCCGCCTCCGAGAACCCGCCTCCGACGACACCATCGAGAAGTGTGAGGGAGTCATGAAAGCTGCCGTGTACTACGAAACCGGTGCACCCGAAGTGCTGCGCTACGAAGACGTTCCCGATCCCGTCGCGAGTCCCGGCAGCGTCCTCATCGAGATCGCGGCGATCAGCGTCGAGGGCGGCGACACGTTGAATCGCTCCGGCGGTGAGATGGCGACGAACCCACACATCGTGGGCTACCAGTGCGCGGGGACGATCATCGAAGTCGGCGAAGGTGTGACCGATCGATTCGTCGGCCAGCGCGTCGTCGCGACCGGGCTATCGGGTTCGCACGCGGCGATGATCGCCGCCCCCTCGATCATCACGTGGGAGATTCCCGAGGGCGCGGATCTGGTCAAGTGCGCGTGCGTACCCGTCGCGTTCGGCACTGCCGACGACTGTCTCTTCGAGTTCGGTCATCTGCAATCGGGCGAGACGGTGTTGATCCAGGCCGGCGCGGGCGGTGTCGGTGTCGCCGCCATCCAGCTCGCCAAGCGCGCGGGTGCGACCGTGATCGCGACCGCGTCGAATCCGGACCGCCTGGAACCGTTGAAAGCGCTGGGCCTGGATCACGCGGTCGACTACTCCAAGTCGGGCTGGATCGACGCCGTGCGCGACGTCACCGGCGGTCGGGGCGTCGATCTCGTCGTCGATTCCGTCGGTGGGAAAGTGCTCGCGGGCAGTGCGCAGTGCCTGGCATACCGCGGCCGCCTCGTGACGGTGGGCAACGCCGGTCGCGACCCGCAACCGTTCGATCTGTCGCTGCTCTCGGCCGGAAACCAGTCGATCACGAGCGTGTTCCTCGGCGCGGAGATCCTCAACCCGCGCACGTACGCGATGATCGCCGGGCTCGTCGACGACGTCGCCGCCGGCCGCCTCGAGGTGATCGTCGATCGCCTCTTCCCGTTGAGCGAGGCCGCCGACGCGCACGCCTACATCGAGAGCCGCCAGGCCGTCGGTCGGGTCGTGCTGATTCCGTAGGGCTGTGCGCGCCCACTCCTGAGGCTCGCCCCTGCGAGGGCCGAGGGGGTTAGCACCCGTCCGGGCGGCGGACTGCACCCTTGCCCGCCCGTCGACGGCGTGGCCTGATATCGCGGTGATCTGGCTGCGGGCGCGATCCGAGTGGCGGAGGCACCGCCTCGCGCTCTGCGCACTGACACTGCTCATCGGCCTCACGGGCGCGGTCGTGCTCACCGCGGCCGCCGGCGCCCGGCGCACGCGCAGCAGCATCGGTCGCGCCGCTCGGATCACGAAGAACGTCGACGGTTACGCGGTGCTGGGGAACGATTCGACGCTCGCCCAGGCCGGCGCGATCGCGAACCTGCCCGAGGTCGCCATCGGCCGGCGCCTGGCCTTGATGCAAGTGTTCAGCACCCAGGGCTTTGCCGTGGTCGCGTCGCCGGTCGACGCCGGCTTCGGCAACGACCTGCTCCGGTATCGGGTGCTCCGCGGTCGAGTCGCCGATCCGAACAACGCCGACGAGGTTGCGCTCTCCGAGTCGACCGCATCTGCGTTCGGTCTCGACGTCGGTGAAACGTTCGAGTTGGCATCACCGAGTACTGCGCAATGGACCTGCCTCACCCCCGGCCCGACGATCGACTCGCCGCTCTGCCGCGCGACGGGCGCGGCCGTGAACCGTGATCGGATCGATCTCTCGAAGCTGCAGGGTCCGCACGCGCGAGTGCGCGTCGTCGGCATCACGCGCAACCTCTTCGAGGTGGGTGCCTCGTCGCAGGTCACGTTCTTCAACATCCTGACGCCGGCGTTCTACCGGAAATATGCCACGTCGATGCAATGGGAGCCGATGGCGATGGTGCGCTACCGGCCGGGTGTCACCGACGCGGAATTCGAGGCCGCGGTTGCGAAAGCCGTCCCGCGCGGTGCGGTCATCGATTCGGGGACCTTCACCTCCGTCGTGGACGCGCTCCGTTCCACGGCCGGCGTCCTGGCCAACGGACTGCTCGTCTTCGCCGCGGTCGCCGCGCTGGTCGGACTCGTGCTGCTCTCCCAGGTCCTCGCCCGGTACGAAGAGCGAGGTGACGACGAACGCCGTCTGTTGCGCGTCTTCGGCGCGTCCCGTCGGGCTCGGATCGCCGATGCGTGTCTCCCTCTCGTTCCGGTGGCGGTTGTCGGCGCGTTGCTCGGGTTGGTCGGGGCGTGGATCGCCTCGCGTTGGATGCCGATCGGGTCGGCGCGGCGCGCGGAGACCGTGCGGGGATT